>CAYUBU010000239.1:0-7539 GCA_964443105.1 uncultured Nitrospirota bacterium | reverse complement strand
TGTCACGCCTGAGGTCCTCAATATCAATGATATTATCAGGGAGGTTTTGGGCTTTCTGGAAAAAGAGACCCTGTTCCGGGAGGTACAAATCAATCAGAACCTTTTAAAGGATCTCCCGAGAATCAAAAGTAATCGAAGCCGGCTTCAGCAGGTCTTCCTGAATATTCTCAATAATGCCATCGACGCACTGGACTCAGGCGGCACCCTTGAAATCTCGACGAATATCAAGGACGCTGACACCATCCGCATTATATTCCAGGACTATGGACACGGCATTGACGCGGAGGCATTGAAACACGTTTTTGATCCTTTTTTTACAACAAAGGGCAAGGAGAAGGGGACGGGACTCGGTCTATTCATCTCCTATGGCATTATCAAAAAATTGGGCGGGCATATCATGGTTGAAAGTCAGGTCAACAAGGGGACAACATTTACCATTGAAATGCCCATCCACCACAACGAGAGCCGTAGGAGTTAAGTTAGGGTTATCTTGCAGTAGGCGGGCTTTGAGCCCCTAGACGGAGCGTAGTCATGTCCAGCACGACAGTGCTTATTGTAGATGATGAGAAAGAATTTGCCTCGGCCCTGGCAGAACGTTTGCAGATCCGCAACTACGGGGCCACGTCTGTCTACAGTGCCGAGGAGGCCTTTGCGGCCATTCGCAGTGACCCGCCGGATGTGGTTCTCCTCGACCTTAGAATGCCTGGCGTGAGCGGCATCGATGCACTCAAGACGATCAAACAGTCCCATCCGGCCATCGAGGTCATCATCCTGTCGGGCCTCAGTTCTGAAAAGAGTGCTTCAGAAGGACTTCTAAACGGGGCCTTTGATTACGTGATAAAACCGGTGGAGATAGACGACCTGATTATTAAGATTGATCAGGCCAAAGACAAGAAAGAGAATGGTTAACCTTGATATGGATTCCCCCATGGGTGCTGCGAACAAAGAAGACATACAAAGCCTGCAACTGAGTTTCATTGCGAAGATTCTGTCCACCTACACCCATGAGATGAAGAACCATCTTGCCATTATCAAGGAATCGTCAGGACTGATGCAGGACATGTTCGAATTTGGTAAACTGCCGAAGAAAAAGAGAGATGCCCAGCCCTTTCTGGCAACCCTGGAAGCCATCGACAATCAGGTGAAGCGAAGTATCGGGGTGATCAATATCCTCAATCGTTTCGGCCACAGGATGGACAGCTCGGCCTCCATGTTTGATATGAATGAAATTATCGAGGAACTCATTGTCCTGATGCACCGCCTGGCCAACCAGAAGAGAATCGTTCTGGAGGGAGAATTTGATAAAGATATTCCCTCGGTTCAAAGCAATCCGTCAAAGCTTCAGCTGATCCTTTACTCATTGATTCAGGAGAAATTTCAAAGTCTCGGTGCCGGGGGCAAAATTATATTCCGCACCTTTGCTGCAAACGGCCGGGTCATCATCAGTATCGGTCAGCAAGGGGACGCTCTCGAACCAATGAGCGCAACCAGCACGATATTCCAGGATCTCTTCCTGAACACGATCAAGGAGCTAAATGGTGAAATTGAACAACAGGAAGGGGCTGAGGAGATCAAGATTAGTATTCCCTTGACAAAACAGTAGATATTTCGATATTTTACTCACATACCTAATGATGAGAGAGGTTTTTTATGAAGCATAAGAATATCAAAGTATTGCTGGTGGATGACGAGGAAGCTTTCGTCGATACCCTTGCCAATAGACTGAAGCTGCGTGACCTCAAGGTCGAGACCGTCTATAACGGCGAGCAGGCCCTCTCTGCTGTAGAAGATAAAGAGCCGGATGTGATGATCCTTGATCTGAAAATGCCGGGACTCCACGGCATGGAAGTGCTGCGAAAGATCAGAAAGGCCTATCCTAAGATTCAGGTGATTGTCCTGACGGGACATGGGACCGAAAAGGATGAGGAAGAAGCCAAAAGGCTGGGCGGTTTTGATTTTCTCAAGAAACCTGCGGACATCGAGACCTTGTTAGGTAAAATTAAAGTCGCATACAAAGAGAAGCTGGAAAAAACGATGTCGGCGATTGCCTTTGCCGAGGCCGGAGAGTTTGATACGGCGCGAGACATTATGAAAGAAGAGGATGACGATTAGCGCCATCTGGAGGAAGACCGAATGCCCGAAGAAGAAGATCGAATGCCCGAAGAAATAGAAGCAAACATCCTGCTGGTTGATGATGAAGAAGCGTTCCTGAAAGTTCTTTCTCAACGATTAGAAACCCGGGGAATGAAGGTGGATACGTCTACCTCCGGGGAGGCGGCCATTGAAAAGGCCAAGGTCAAAGGGTTTGACGCGATTGTTCTGGACCTTGCCATGCCCGGTGTGGACGGTATGGAGACCCTCAAGCGTATCAAGAATGACAACCCGGACCTTCAGATTATCATGCTCACCGGCCATGCCACCGTGGACAAAAGTGTGGAGGCAATCAAGGAAGGTGCCGTCGATTTTATGGAAAAGCCCGTCGATCTCAACAAATTACTGAAAAAGATCGAAGAAGCGAAGAATCAAAGAGTCCTGATTGTCGAAAAGCAGCATGAAGAGAAAATAAAAGATATATTGAACAGTAAAGGCTGGTAAGGGCGTTTTCAGCTTCCCCCCCCGGAATGACGGGCTCCGTCATAGGGTTCCCGCCTGAGCAAATTCCCCTGACCGGTTCTCCTCAGATTTTAATCTCTTCTTGAGCCCCATTCACAACATTGTAGCAGAGTGCCGGCCAGACATAGTTTCCGTCGGGGCCATGTATCTGTATGCCCGTAAAGACGGCATAGTCGCTGCGGTCGGTCTGAACGGTCAAGTCAATCATTCGTTTAAGATCACTCTGGATGACCCGGAGGGTGGTTTGGGTGAGTGACAAAAGGTCCGGTACCTGGCCATAGGGGATCTCCTGCAGAAGACGCATCCGGATCAGGCTCTGTTCCACATCATTGACGTCCAATCCCAACTGCACGCGGCCTTCATCCAGTTCCTTCTTGAAAGCCAAAAGGGCGCCGCAGGCGGAAGAGGTGTTCTTCCTGCCGGCTCTCCTGCACACACCGATCTCGCCGTTGGTATAAATGGCAATGTGGGGCAGGGCAAAGAAGACATACCTTTCTTTTTCCTCTTCATCGGGTGCGTGGTGTTCGGCCGCAGAAAAACCCGTCTTGCCGAGAAAGAGCATTCCGGCAAGACTGGAAAAGTTAAAGGCCTCGCCCCAGGTCTTCCTGACCCTCTCAACCAGCGGCTGGGTAATTTCATCTCTGCAGACACCCACACAGGCAATGGCGTTATCCGATGTGAAGCCTTTCTGCGAGAGAACTCGAAGGGTTGCCTGGACAAAATCCTCTTCTGTTACGGCACCGGGGAAACTTTCATTCAGCCTTTCTTGAAATTTCATGACACGCCCCTGCAGGTTAAGAACCTATTGAACGGCTACCGTGATTGGCATCCCCATCATGGGCCAGACCACGGCAACGGCGAAGGCCACAAGGGCCATGAGGACAATACTCCCCGGTATCCCGGTCACAAAGAACTGTCCCGTGGTGAACTGGTTGGAGTCATAGGCAATAGCATTGGGTGCAGCACCCACGAGGAGCAGAAAGGGACAGGCCGAGACAACCAGAGATGAATAGAGTATCACTTCCGCTGACACCCCGAGATAAGGTGCGATGACCAGGGCTACCGGAAGTGAAATGGCAATCGCCGCGACATTCATGATAAAGTTGGTCATAATCATTACAAAGAAGGCGATGCCCAGGATAAAGACAAAGGGTGTCGACTCCTTGAACATCACCAGCCAGTTAATGGCCAGCCACTTGGCTGCCCCCGTATCCCAGAGACAAAAACCGATACTCATGGCGCCGGCGAAGAGAAGGATAATGTTCCAGGGGATCTCTTCCAACTCTTTAATGGTCAGGATTTTGAAGAGGAAAAAGATAATAGTGGAAACAAGGACCACGGCTGACTTGTCCAAAAACTTCATGGCCGGGATGAACGATTTAAGCGACAGGGTCAGGATCATGGCAAAGACCACGGCGGCGACAAAAATTTCCTGACCGGTGATGGGCCCCGTCTCTTTGTACAGTCTTTTCGCCTTCTCCTTGAGGCCGGGAATCACCGCCTTCTCAGGCTTGAACATAATCATCATCATGCCCCAGCAGAGAAAGACCAGGATCCAGCCGATGGGGAACATAAACCTTGTCAGTTCAAAGAAGGTGACATCTTTTCCCACGATATCATTGTAGAAACCGAGAGCCACGGCGCCCCGTGCCGCCCCGAGTAGGGTGATCATGCTGCCGGCACCGGCCACAAAGGCCATGCCGATAAAGAGGCCTTTTCCAAACTTCGTGGGTTTGTCCCCTTCGCCATAGAGCGTATAAATGGCCATAAGGATCGGAAACATGGTGGCGGCCACAGCGGTGTGTGCCATGATGTGCGTCAGCGCCGCGGTTACTACAAAACAGCCCAGGTAAATCATGCTCGTCTTTTCTCCCACAATACTCAGCATCTTGTAGGCGAGCCGCTTGGTCAGCCCCACCTTGGTAAAGACCATGCCGACCACGATGGATCCGAAGATGAAAAGGACCGAGGGATCCATGAAATCCTTGAAGGCCACCTTGGCGGGGCGAATCAGAAACAGGGCCTGGACCACACCAATGGTCAGGCTCGTCACACCGATGGGGATCACCTCAAAGACCCACCAGGTCCCGGCCAGAAGGAACAGGGCGATAGCCGCCTTCCCTTCCTTGGTCAACGTAAAATGCTCTCCCAGGGGGTCGACGGCATCCGGGAGGGGTCCCATGGAATACAACCCGATAAAGAATCCAATCCCGAGCAAAATAAAAAATATCCGTTTGATGTCCAGTTTTTCTTTTTCAGGACGGATATGGATATCTTTCTGTGCTGCACCATCTGCCATTATGTCCCCTCCTCACGGTTGAATGAATGGACCAGATTAAGCTGAAACAACAATGTCGCTGATCTCTTTGAACACATCCACCATGCGGACCACGCCGATGGCCTTCCCATCCTCAACCACTGGAATGACAATCAAGTCATGTTTGATCATGAGGTAGGCGCATTTGGCAACAGCATCATCAAGCTTGACCGTCTTCTCAATCTGGGACATCACCTCTCCCACGGTTTTTTCCGCTTCCTTTCTGCATTTCCCCGGGAAATCCTCCTGCCAGATGAGGAGCAGAGCGGGATAATCCTGATCAACAGGCTGGTAAGGCTGAAGCCCTGAACGGGGGGATTGCTTTTTTTTCAAAAACCCCGGGACAACGGCACGGATCATATCTCTCAGAGTCAGTATGCCTTTGAGATGGTTCTCCTCATCCAGCACAAGTATTGTGCGGAAACCGCACCCTTCTTGATACGCCTTATCAAGGATGGAGAAGGCTTCACTGATAGGAGAATCTTCCTTGATATGCGGATATTCCACAATAGGCATGAATAAATGCTTCACCAGAGTATGATTCAGCATAAGACCTCCTTCAATAAATAAGGATATGTGCGTAGTAGGGATATTGCAGTATGCAGATAGTGTAATACATTAATTCGTACGTCCCTGAAAAGTCAAGGAAAAGAAGAAAGATTTCCAGCCCCTCTATAAGTTTCCGATTTGTTTATGTTTTCAAGAGATGTTCGGCCATGATGGGAAAGTCCTGTTGAATCGCGACCCCAACTTCGTGGACTATTCTCGAATCCCTATGCTGCCCTCAGGCAGGTGGATTACGGCACCAGTCCTGAGGGATGATATGTTCTACAATCGACGGACTTTCGGTTATGATGGGCGAATTTTGCAAAGGACCGCCCGGGACTTCCAGGAGGAAAGCTTCCCGGGACGGGCGGATTGAAGGGGTGGCAAAGGAGGCAGCAGATCCCTGGTCCTGCCCTTCTTGTGGGTCCAGGCGATGATGCACAGATGTAAAGGTTCGCGGCGAATGGGCATAGGGCGCAACGGTTCTTTCCGAGAAGGAGGTCTTTATGGTGTTTGAGAGTCTGCAAAAACCCTGGGAAACCCTGGCCCAGATCATTGAGGCGGATAATCGTCAGGAACTTACCGATTTTATTGAAAGTCTTGGTCCCATGGAAACGGCCCGCGGTATTTCACGACTTTCCGAGGAAGAGCGCAATAGAGTACTGACCCTTTTGACACCTCAGGATGCCGCCGACGTCATCGAAGATGTTTCCGACCAACAGGCCGCTGAGCTCATGGAGTCTCTGACGCCTGTCCAGGCGGCTGCCATTATTGACGAGCTGCAAAGTGACGCCAAGGCTGACTTGCTGGGAGAGCTGAGTACGGCAGATGCGGAAGCGATTCTCCAGGAAATGTCGACGGAGACCGCGAAAGAAGCCCGGGAGCTGATGGCATATCCCGGCGATACGGCCGGCGGCATCATGATCTCCGAGTTTCTGGCGTTCCCTGAAGATGAAAGAGTCAGTGATGTATTGTCAAACCTGCAGGCCAACCGGGAAAAGTACGTCGGCTATAATGTGCAGTATCTTTACGTTCTTGATCAAGCGGAGAAACTGGTTGGCGTTCTGAGAATGCACGATCTGCTCTTTCCCGCCCGCTCGGCGCCTCTCAAAGAGCTCATGATCGGCGGGCCGCTGAGTGTCGCCGTTGACACACCCATCGAAAAACTCCGGGAATTCTTTGATGAGCATAAGCTCTTTGGTGTCCCGGTGGTGGATGCCGGTGGTCGCATGGTTGGCGTGGTGCTTCCCGAGGCCGTGGAGGAGGCGGCCCTGAAACAGGCGGATCGTCAATTCCTGGATACCAGGGGAATCGTGGGCGGCGAGGAATTTCGGACCATGCCGCTTCGCATACGGTCCCGTCGACGGCTGTCGTGGTTGAGCATCAACATCCTCCTCAATGTCATCGCCGCCAGTGTCATTGCCTTGTACCAGGATACCCTTGCGGCGGTTATCTCACTGGCTGTGTTTCTGCCTATCATCAGCGATATGAGCGGCTGTTCCGGCAATCAGGCTGTGGCCGTCAGTATGCGCGAATTGACCCTCGGCCTCATCCAGCCGAAGGAACTGCTTCATGTTTTCGGCAAAGAGGCGTCCCTGGGGTTGATCAACGGTCTTGCCCTGGGTCTTCTCCTGGGAGGGGTGGCTCTGCTCTGGCAGGGGAATCCTTATCTTGGCTTGGTCGTCGGGGCGGCGCTCTTTCTGAATACCTTGCTGGCCGTCTCCCTGGGCGGCATGCTGCCGCTGGTCCTGAAGCGTCTGAAACTCGATCCCGCCCTCGTCTCGGGCCCCATATTGACAACCCTGACAGACATGTGCGGTTTCTTCCTGGTGCTGAGCTTGGCGACTTTCTGGCTGCCCCGGCTTACCTAGTTTCCATCCGGAAACGCCCCTTTTGCGAAATCTCTGCGTCGATCTGCGGAGTTACTTGTGCGACGTACTCGAGTACGTCTCCGCGTAATTCCTTGATCTCCTTGACCTTCCACAAAATTGGCAGTTTCCGAATTGGAAACAATTTGTTGTAACCATCCGGAGGTGAAGCGTTTCCGGATGGACACTACCTAG
>CAYUBU010000238.1:0-10264 GCA_964443105.1 uncultured Nitrospirota bacterium | reverse complement strand
TGGTTGGCGGAACCGTCCATCAAAGGTTCACCGGCACGGACGAAATCCCCTTCATGAACGTTCACATGCTTGCCTCGGGGTATGCTGTACTCATGCTCTTCACCGCCCTCCGTCACCACCAGGATCCGTCGGGAACCCCGGAGAAAACCACCGTCCTTGACTGTACCGTCCACCTCGCTGATCACGGCCTGTTCCTTGGGTTTTCGGGCTTCGAAAAGTTCCGCCACCCTCGGCAGACCGCCGGTGATGTCCTTGGTCTTCGTGGTTTCCCTCGGGATCTTGACAAGGACGTCACCGGGATAGACCGGGTCGCCTTTCTCCACCAGAATGTTGGCGCCCGCCGGCAGGATATAACGGGCATCCCCCCTGCGGCCCGGCAGTTTCAGGGTCTTGCCGCCGGCGCCCTTGATGGAGACTCGGGGACGAAGATCGGTATTGGAATAATCGGTAATCACCCGGCGGGAGAGCCCGGTGACTTCATCCACCTCCTCCCGCATGGAGACACCTTCGATGATGTCGCCGAAGGCGATTTTCCCGCCCACTTCGGTGAGGATGGACGTGGTGTAGGGATCCCACTGAACAAGGACATCGCCGCTCTTGACTTTGGCCTTGTCCTTGACCCGAAGGCTTGCGCCGTAAACCACACTGTACCGTTCTTTTTCCCGTTTCTTGTTGTCCAGAATCAGGATCTGGCCGTTGCGGTTCATGACCACGATGTTGCCGTTCTTGTCGGTGACGGTCTTGATCCCCTCATAAGAAACCACACCGTTGTTCTTGGCCTCCAGGACGGTCTGTTCCGCCACCTGGCTCGCGGTACCGCCGATGTGAAAGGTCCGCATGGTCAGCTGGGTGCCGGGCTCGCCGATCGATTGGGCGGCGATCACGCCGACGGCTTCGCCGATATCGACCAGGCAGCCCCGTCCCAGGTCCCGCCCGTAGCATCGGGCGCAAACCCCGCGCTGGGTTTCGCAGGTCAAGGTAGAACGGATTTTCACGGAGTAGATACCGCCGTCAATAATTTTGGCGGCCGCCGCCTCGTCAATCGCCTCATTGACCTTGACGAGTTTCTTCTTCCCTTCCCGGGCCATCACATCTTCAGCAGCCACGCGGCCGAGAATCCGGTCATAGAGAGGCTCAATAATGGCGCCCCCTTCCACGAGAGCCGAAACCTCGATCCCTTCCAGGGTCCCGCAGTCCTCCACCATGACGATACTGTCCTGGGCCACGTCCACGAGCCGCCGGGTTAGGTACCCCGAGTTCGCGGTTTTCAGGGCCGTGTCGGCCAGCCCCTTCCGGGCGCCGTGGGTGGAAATGAAATACTGGAGCACCGTCAACCCCTCCCGGAAATTGGAGGTGATGGGCGTCTCGATAATTTCACCGGAAGGCTTGGCCATGAGGCCCCGCATCCCCGCTAACTGTCGGATCTGCTGAGCCGAACCTCGGGCTCCGGAGTCGGCCATCATGAAGATGGGATTGAATTCCCGCCCACGCTTCCGCCGGCCTTCCTGGCCGACACCGAGCTCACTCATCATCTCGCCGGAAATGGCTTCCGTCACCTGCCCCCAGATATCGATGACCTTGTTGTAGCGCTCACCGTCGGTAATGAGACCGTCGGCATACTGGGTCGACACTTCATCCACCTCTGACATGGCCCGATCGAGGAACGCCTGTTTCTTAGACGGGATGTGCATGTCGTCCAGGCAGATCGATATCCCGGCCCGGGTGGCGAAGGTGAAGCCCATGTCCTTGAGCTTGTCGAGAAAGATGACCGTCTCCGACGGGCCGGCGACCCGGTAACTCTCATCGATGAGGGAGGCCAGGGTCTTCTTCTTGAGCAGCTGGTTCACCGCGGAAAAGGCGATTTTAGCCGGCAGGATCTCGCCCATGAGGGCGCGGCCCACGGTGGTGGCCGTGGTCTGACCGTCAATCCTCACATGGACCTTGGCGTGAAGGCTGACCTTTTCTTCATCGTAGGCCATCCGGACCTCGTCAAATCCGGAAAACCGCATTCCTTCTCCCTGGGCCCCTTCGGTCTCGATGGTCATGTAGTAGCAGCCGAGAACCATATCCTGGGAGGGGACGGTGATGGGCCGCCCGTTGGAGGAAGAGAGCACATTGTTGATGGAGAGCATGAGCACCCGGGCTTCGGTCTGGGCCTCCACGGAGAGGGGCACGTGCACCGCCATCTGGTCCCCGTCGAAGTCGGCGTTGAAGGCGGCGCAGACCAGGGGATGGAGTTTGATCGCCTTCCCTTCCACCAGCACCGGATCGAAAGCCTGGATCCCCAGTCTATGGAGCGTGGGCGCCCGGTTCAAGAGCACGGCATGCTCCTTGATCACCTCATCCAGAGCATCCCAGACTTCATCCTTGAGCTTTTCCACCATCTTCTTGGCGCTCTTGATGGTGGTCACATACCCTTTTTTCTCGAGAATGTGGAAAATAAACGGCTTGAAGAGCTCCAGTGCCATCTTCTTGGGAAGACCGCACTGGTTGAGCTTCAGTTCGGGCCCCACAACGATCACGGAACGGCCCGAATAGTCAACCCGCTTGCCCAGCAGGTTCTGCCGGAACCGGCCCTGCTTCCCTTTGAGCATATCGCTGAGCGATTTGAGGGGACGCTTGTTGGGGCCCCGGATCACCCGGCCCCGGCGGCCATTGTCGAATAGCGCGTCCACTGCCTCCTGGAGCATCCGCTTTTCGTTGCGGATGATCACTTCCGGCGCCTTGAGTTCCATGAGCCGCTTGAGCCGGTTGTTGCGGTTGATCACCCGGCGATAGAGGTCGTTCAGGTCGGAGGTGGCAAAGCGCCCCCCTTCCAGCGGCACCAAAGGCCGAAGCTCCGGCGGGATGACGGGAATGACGTCGAGAATCATCCACTCCGGCCGGTTCCCGGAATGGCGAAAAGCCTCGGCGACTTTCAGGCGCTTGATCATCTTCGCCTTGATCGCCTTGGACTTTACCGTCTCCATAGCATCACGGAGCTGCTGGGACAGCTCGTCAAGATTCATCTTGGCCAGGGCCTCCTTGATCACTTCCGCGCCGATACCCGCGGTGAAGTCTTCGCCATGCTCCTCCTTCGCTTCCTGATACTGTTCCTCGCTCAGGACCGACATGGGTTTCAAGGGGGTGCTCCCCTCGTCGAGGACCAGATAGGACTCAAAGTAGAGCACCTTTTCCAGGTCCTTGAGGGAGAGATCGAGGAGGTGGCCGATACGGCTCGGCAAGGCCTTGAAGAACCAGACGTGGGAGACGGGGCTGGCCAGCTCGATATGGCCAAGCCGCTCCCGCCGGACCTTGGACTGGATGACCTCCACGCCGCACTTGTCGCAGATAACACCCCGGTGCTTCATCCGCTTGTACTTGCCGCAGGTACACTCCCAGTCTTTGGTGGGGCCGAAAATCTTCGCGCAGAAAAGCCCGTCCCGCTCCGGCTTGAAGGTCCGGTAGTTGATGGTCTCGGGCTTCTTCACTTCGCCGTGGGACCAGGAACGGATTTTTTCCGAAGACGCAATGCCGATCCGGATCTTTTCAAAATTAACGCTGCTCTTGGGACGATCAAAAAGCGTGTAAATATCCTTCAATGTGCTTCCTCCCATAGTTGGGATTAAAGCGGGGCGTTGGCCCCGCCTTTGATAACATCAGACGGTACTAGATCAGTTCAACATCGAGGCAGAGGCTTTGGAGCTCCTTGACCAGAACGTTGAAGGATTCGGGAAGACCCGATTCCAGGGCGTTTTGCCCTTTGACGATCGACTCGTAAATCCGCGTCCGCCCGGGGACATCGTCGGATTTCACCGTGAGAAACTCCTGAAGGGTATGGGCCGCGCCGTAGGCTTCCAGGGCCCACACTTCCATTTCACCGAGCCGCTGCCCACCGAACTGAGCCTTGCCGCCCAGGGGCTGCTGAGTCACCAGGGAGTAGGGGCCGATGGACCGGGCGTGAAGTTTGTCGTCCACCAGGTGGTGCAGTTTCAGGATGTACATATAGCCCACGGTGACCTCCTGCTCAAAGGGCTTTCCCGTCATACCGTCATGGAGTACGGACTGGCCGCTGGAGGGAAGTCCTGCCTGGGCGAGCATGTCCTTGACTTCCTTTTCCGTCGCCCCGTCAAAGACAGGCGTCGCGATGTGGATTCCCAGGGCCTTGGCGGCCCATCCCAGATGGGTCTCCAGGATCTGCCCGATATTCATACGGGAAGGGACCCCCAGGGGATTGAGAACGATGTCCACCGACGTCCCGTCGGGGAGGTAAGGCATATCCTCCACGGGAAGGATCTTGGAGACCACGCCCTTGTTGCCGTGGCGGCCGGCGAGTTTGTCCCCCACCGAGAGGCGGCGTTTCATGGCCACGTAGACCTTGACCATCTTGATCACCCCCGGCGGAAGTTCATCCCCCTTCCGTATGCGGCTGATCTTTTCTTCATAGTAGTTCCGAATGTCATCCCGATTTTCACGGTAGCGCTCTTCAAGAATCTCCAGCTTCTCGTTCAAGCTGTCATCGGCGGTCACCGCAATCGACTCTATGAGTTCGAGGGGAAGGGCTTCGAGGATCTTCTCGGTCAGCACACCGCCGCGCTTGACGGGGGTCTCTCCGGTTTCCGGGTTCTTCACGGCCTTCTTCACTTTGTAGCCGACGAAGAGACTCCTTCGCTTGAACAGATGCTCTTCCCGGATGATCCGGAGCTCTTCATCATAGTCTTTCTGAATCTTCTGGACCTCGTCATCTTCTATTTTGAGGGTCCGGTCATCCTTCTCGGACCCCCGCCGGACAAAGACTTTCACGTCCACCACGGTCCCTTCAATACCCGGCGGAACCTTGAGAGAGGCGTCCCGCACATCGCCGGCCTTCTCACCGAAAATGGCCCGGAGCAGTTTTTCCTCCGGGGTCAGCTGGGTTTCCCCCTTGGGGGTCACTTTGCCGACGAGAATGTCGCCGTGCTTCACTTCGGCACCGACGCAGATGATGCCGCTGTCATCAAGATTTCGAAGGGCCTCTTCACTGACGTTGGGGATATCCCGGGTAATGTCTTCGGCGCCCAGCTTCGTGTCTCTGGCTTCGATCATGAATTCTTCGATGTGAATCGAGGTGAAGGCATCCTCCCGGACGAGCTTCTCGCTGACCAGGATCGCGTCTTCAAAGTTGTAGCCCCGCCACGGCATGAAGGCGACGAGTACGTTCTGTCCCAGAGCCAGTTCACCCATCTCCGTGGAGGGGCCGTCGGCGATAATCTGCCCCTTGTCCACGTGGTGCCCCTTCTCGACAATCGGCCTCTGGTTGATGCAGGTGTTCTGGTTGGACCGCTGGTATTTGAGGAGATTGTAGATGTCGAGGCGGCTGGAACCGGCCGCCTTGGCTCCCTTCTTTTCCGCGTCTGCTTTGACCACTATCTTCTCGGCATCCACGTAGTCCACGACGCCCGACCGGGACGCGATGGAGACGACCCCCGAGTCCCGGGCGACAGCCGCTTCCATCCCGGTGCCAACAATGGGAGATTCGGTCTTGAGCAGCGGGACCGCCTGGCGCTGCATGTTGGATCCCATGAGGGCCCGGTTGGCGTCGTCGTGCTCCAGGAAGGGAATCAGGGAGGTGGCAATACTCACCATCTGCTTGGGTGAGACGTCCATGTAGTTGACCTGGTCCGGCGGGACCATGACGAAGTTCCCCTGGGACCGGGCGGACACCAGGTTCACCGTCATTTTTCCCTTCTTGTCGATGGGCGTGTTCGCCTGGGCCACCACATACTGCTCTCCGGTGAGGGCGTCCAGAAATTCCACTTCGTTGGTAACGATCCCCTTTTCCGCCTTCCGGAAAGGGGACTCGATGAAACCGTAGTCATTGACCCTGGCATAGGTGGAGAGGGAGGTAATGAGGCCGATGTTCGGCCCTTCAGGGGTTTCAATGGGACAGATACGACCGTAGTGGGTGGGATGGACGTCACGGACGGCAAAACCGGCCCGCTCCCGGGTGAGTCCGCCGGGCCCCAGGGCCGACAGGCGGCGCTTGTGGGTAATCTCCGACAGGGGATTCGTCTGGTCCATGAACTGGGAGAGCTGGCTGCTGCCGAAGAATTCCTTGATGGCTGCCGACACGGGCTTGGCATTGATCAGCGTCTTAGGGAGGACGGTTTCCGAATCCTGAAGATTCATCCTCTCCCGGATGGTCCTTTCCATCCGGACCAGACCGATCCGGATCTGGTTTTCCAGGAGTTCTCCTACCGAACGGATCCGCCGGTTCCCCAGGTGGTCGATGTCATCCACCGAGCCGATGCCGTTTTTCAGGTTGATCAGATGCTTGACCGTTCCCAGGATATCCTCTTTGGTCAGGGTTCGGGTGGTCATGGGAATATCGAGTCCCAGTTTGTGGTTCAGTTTCAACCGCCCCACGGGGGAAATGTCGTACCGGCTGGCATTGAAGAAGAGATTCTCGAAGAGATCGTTGGCCGTATCCAGCGTGGGCGGCTCGCCGGGGCGCATCCGCTTGTAGATCTCGATCTTGGCCTCCTCCGGTCCGCCCACCTTGTCCAGGGCCAGCGTGTCCCGCAGGGCCGAACTGACGTGGATGTTGTCGACGAAGAGGAGTTCGAAATTCGGGATCTTCTTCTCCAGGAGCAGGTTCACCGCATCCTGGGTCACCTCGCTGTTCCCCTCGACAATCACTTCGCCGGTTTCGGGGTCCACGATGTCTTCCACGGCAAACCGGGCAACCAGGTCTTCCGGCTGCACCTTCATTTCCTTGAGCCCCGATTCGACAATCCGCTTCAGCGCGATTTTGGTGATCTTGTGCCCTTCCTTCACCAGCACTTTACGGCTTCCCGGGGCATAGATGTTCGTGCTGGCCCGGGTCCCTTTGAGCACCTCGGGATTGACTTCCTTGATAATGTTCCCTTTGCTGTCGATGGAGAATTTCTCCGTCTGGTAGAAGATGCGCAGCAGCTCTTCCGTGCTGAACCCCAGCGCCCGGAGCAGAATGGTGGCCATCAGTTTCCGCCGACGGTCGATCCGGACATAGAGGAGATCCTTGGTGTCAAATTCAAAATCGAGCCACGAGCCCCGGTAGGGGATGATCCGTGCCGTATAGAGATACTTCTCCGGGGCGCTGGCCTTGCCTTTGTCGTGGCTGAAGAACGCCCCTGACGACCGGTGGAGCTGGCTGACGATGACCCGCTCCGTCCCGTTCACGATAAAAGTCCCCCGGCGCGTCATGAGGGGAATTTCTCCCAGGTAGACCTCCTGCTCCTTGATGTCCCGTACCGACTTGCTCCCTTCCTGCCCCTCCTCGGGGAGGTCATAGACGATCAGCCGGACCCGGACCCGCAGGGGTGCCGCGTAGGTCGTTCCCCGCTGGAGACATTCGAGAATGTCATATTTGGGCTCGCCGAGGGAATAGTCGAC
Organism: uncultured Nitrospirota bacterium; assembly: GCA_964443105.1. GTDB lineage: Bacteria > CG2-30-53-67 > CG2-30-53-67 > CG2-30-53-67 > CG2-30-53-67 > CAYUBU01. The sequence goes on along the minus strand of CAYUBU010000238.1, from coordinate 2,872 downwards.
AAACTCCAAAGAGAGGGTCCCGTTGAAATCGGAGATGGGAAAGACGCTGTCGAATGCCGACTGAAGTCCCAGATCTGCCCGTTTATCGGGGGCAAGATCATCCTGGAGAAACCTCCGGTACGAGCGTGTCTGGATCTCCGTGAGATCCGGCACGTCCATGACGGCCCCGATCTTGGAGAAATTCTGCCGCGCCCTCAGACTGGGTTTGCTGAACTTTTGCATTTAGGACTCCTATGGATGTTTTGGCTGACGGTCCCTGTCAATACGCCCCGTGGTGCAGATGGATTCGGTTCCGGAGAATAGGCGAGGCAAGCCCTCGACATCGATGTTGCGGGAAGTAAACTGTTGTATGGGCATTCACCCAAATCAATGACCTTCAGGGACAAGAATGACTCGGTGCTTTTGAGATAGACGCCGTTCCTATCTCTTGCCCTGCATTTGTCCTGGACCTGCCTTAACCTGGAGGCGGCGGCAGGTCGCCGCCTCCCGTATGGTTCATGATCCTACTTGATTTCCACCGATGCTCCGACGGCTTCAAGTTTCTCCTTGATCTCGGCGCCCTCATCCTTGGTCACCCCTTCCTTAACCGCCTTGGGGGCACCCTCAACAAGCTCCTTGGCCTCCTTCAGGCCAAGTCCGGTGATGGCTCTCACTTCCTTGATGACCTGAATCTTCTTGTCACCAAAGGAGGTCAGCACCACGTCAAAAGCGGTCTTCTCCTCCGCCGCTTCCCCGCCGGCTGCCGCGGCGCCGACTGCGGCAACAGCCACGGGCGCGGCGGCGGATACGCCGAATTTCTCTTCAATTTCCTTGACCAGATCGGAAATTTCCAGCATGGTCGCGCCTTCGATAAATCCCATCACATCTTCTTTGGTCGTCGCCATTTCCTTTACCCTCCTTTATGCGTCTCTCCGGAACCGGCAGGTCCCGGATGCAGTTCATTTATGTTGCGTGCATGCCCGCGCCGCCGGCGCTCAGGCCTCTTTCTGTTCCTTTACGGCATTGAGCACGCCCACCAGGTCCCTGAGGGGCGCCGTCAATACGGTAGCAAAGCTGGTGACCGGCGCCTGGAGCACCCGGAGAAACATGCCCAGCAGTTCCTCCCGGGACGGCAGCGTCGCGATCCGGGCGATTTCGCTCTTGTCGAGCAGGGCGCCGTCGAGGGCTCCCGACATGATCTCAAGATGCTTGTACTTCTTGGCGGCATCGCTGAGGATCTTGGCCGGCGCGGCAATATCATCGTAACTCAGGGCAATCGCCATGGGACCCTTGAAATGGTCTTTCAGCGGTTCCATGGGTGTCCCTTCCGACGCGATGCGGGCCAGGTTGTTCTTGATAACCCTGAGTTCTCCCGACGCCTCCCGAAGTTTGCCCCGAAGCTCCGATATTTCGGCCACGCTCATCCCCCGGTACTCGGCAAGGACGCCGATCCTGGCATCGGAGAACTTCTCACGGTAGGTACTGACAACTTTCGCTTTATCCGTTTTGTTCAAGAATTGTATCCTCCTTTCCTCTCATCTGTTCACAGGCTCCCGTTTCGGGCAGCACGTTGACTCCCGAAAAGCCTGTGCATCAGCCAGAGGACAGAACCCCTCCTTAGGGGGAGAGGCCGCTTCTGCCTCGGCAGGCCGGATGATCCGCTTAAGATGCCGTTGCCGGCATCACCTGCTGTCTCTGACAGGCAAGCCGCAATAAGGACGGAAGCCTCTTCCTTCCCTCATGCGGCCTCAATAACCAATGACCGCTCCGGCGTCAGCCGAAGGCGGCGTCTATTTGCTGAAGCTGTTGGTGATCTCCAGAGGATCCAGTTTGATGCCGGGCCCCATGGTGGTGGAAATGGTGGCGCCCCGCATATACTGGCCCTTGCTGCTCGACGGCTTCAGTTTGTAGAGCGTCTCAAAGAAGGCCGCGGCGTTTTCGACCAGTTTGTCCGCATCGAAGGACGCCTTGCCCAGGATGGCATGGACAATCCCCGCCTTCTCCGTCCGGAATTCGATCTTCCCCCCCTTGATCTCCTTGATGGTCCGATCCAGGTCGAAGGTCACTGTTCCGAGTTTGGGGTTCGGCATCAACCCCCGAGGACCGAGAATCTTGCCCAGGGCCCCCACAACACCCATGATGTCGGGCGTTGCTATCACACGGTCAAAATCGAGCCACCCTTCCCGGATCTTGGCCGCCAGGTCCTCGGCACCTACATGATCGGCACCGGCATCCCGGGCCTCCCTCTCTTTCTCCCCTTTCGCGAAGACCAGGACCCGAACGGTCTTTCCGGTCCCGTGGGGCAGAGCCACCGTACCTCGGACCATCTGGTCCGAATGCTTGGGGTTGACTCCCAATTTGACAGCAATGTCGACGGTCTCGTCAAACCGGGTCCGGGCGGTATCCCGAACCAGAGAAAAGGCCTCTTGCATGGGATAGACCTTGGTCTTATCCACCTTCTCCTGCCTAGCATTAAACGATTTGCCTTTCGTTTTCATCCCCTCACTCCTACTCGACAACCTCAATACCCATATTCCGCGCCGTCCCTTCAATAATCCGCATGGCCCCCGGCAGGTCATTGGCATTGAGATCGGGCATTTTCAGTTCGGCGATCTTCTTCACATCTTCCCGGGTGACTTTCCCCACTTTGGTGATGTGGGGCTCTCCAGACCCTTTCTTTATTCCCGCGGCCTTCAGAAGCAAGACGGCCGCCGGGGGGGTCTTGGTGATAAAGCTGAAGGTTCGATCCGCGTAAACGGTAATTTCCACAGGGGTGATGGTGCCCGCCTGACTCTGGGTCTGGGCGTTGAAGGCCTTGCAGAACTCCATGATATTCACCCCGTGCTGGCCCAGCGCCGGCCCAACCGGAGGAGATGGATTGGCACTCCCCGCG
>CAYUBU010000237.1:0-8883 GCA_964443105.1 uncultured Nitrospirota bacterium | reverse complement strand
GGCCTTTGCGGAGGCCGAGGCATCGGCAAAGAAGGCCAAGGAGGGGATCGGGACATTCAAGGCGCAATACAGTGACAAGAGTAACCAAAGGGCATTGGAGAATCTGGAGACTCTGGAAAAAGAGTTCCATGCCTATTATGAACTCGGCAAGAAGATGGCCAACGCCTATTTGGAAGAAGGACTGGATGCCGGCAATGCGGTGATGGAGGTTTTTGACGGGTCAGCGGTGACCTTGACCGAAATGATCGGCGGGCTCAAAGAGAAACAGATCGAGGCAGCCAATTCGGGGATAGCAAACATTGTTAGAGTCTCGGAGAAGGTCCAGAATCTCAACAACATCATGGGGATCGTTGTTCTGATTCTGGCCACAATAATCGCCGTTTCTATTACCCGAAGCGTGACGCAACCGATAAAGGAGGCGATTAAACTGGTGGAAGCGGTGGCAGACGGAGAGCTGCCGCCTGTCGTTGAAATCAAAAGCCAGGACGAAATTGGAAGACTCTTGACCGCCATGAAGCGAATGATAGAGAAATTGAGGCAGATCACCGGCGAGCTGACCCAGGCGTCTGAATCGATGGTTAGTCATGCCGAGGAGGTCTCCGTGGCCACCTCCCAGATAGCCACGGGCGTGGCGCAGCAGTTCCAGGAAATCGATCAGTCGGCGTCGGCCACCACAGAAATGTCCCAGACCCTTGTGGACGTGGCAAAGAGTACGGTCACCGCCACAACCACGGCCCAGATTTCCGTGGACAGCGCTAAAGAAGGTGAGGCGATCGTCGAAACCAGTGTATCCGAGATGTCCCTTGTGGCGGCAACGGTTGAGGAGTCGGCAAAAACGATTACCGAGTTGGGGAAAAGCAGCAAAGAAATTGGTGAAATCATCAAGGTGATCAACGATATCGCCGATCAAACCAATCTTCTTGCCCTGAATGCCGCCATTGAAGCCGCCCGGGCCGGGGACCAGGGAAGGGGGTTCGCCGTGGTGGCCGATGAAGTGCGAAAGTTAGCTGAGAAAACGAGTCACGCCACCCGGGGGATTTCAGAGACCATCGAGACCATCCAGGAAAAGACAGAGATCTCCGTCCGGACCATGGAGGCAGGGAGTCTCAAGGCGACGGCGGGGGTCCAAAGCATTCAGCGGGCCCGGGAGAGTCTGGCCAGAATCGTTGAATCGTCGGAACAGTCCCTCGCAATATTTAACAGCATCGCCGCGGCGACGGAGCAGCAGTCGGCTGTTACGGAACAGCTGTCAAAGAATCTGGACAATATTGCTTTGGTGTCCAGGGGATCCCGGGGCGTCATCCAGCAAATCAGCAATTCTACCGACGAGTTGGCATCGCTGGCCGGAAACTTGAACGCCCGTCTCCAATGGTTTAAGGTGCAGCCGGCGCTCCCGGTGACCAGTGCTTCCCACCCCCATGAGGCCGTGCCTTCAATGGATTCGTCTGACGTGAAGTTCATGGGGGAAAAAACTTCCCGGCCCCTGGCGGGATAGGATTTGTCCACTTTTTCCCGTTTTCAGCTTGATTCCTCACCCATCCCGAATAATCGATGAGGGCGGCCCTGGGCCATACAGGGCTTTACTCAGCGGTTCTATCGTGCCATCCATGGGTCACCCCCCCCCCTCAGTTCCCGAACCGTCAAGACGGTCTGTCACACTGACTTGCGCAGATGGCAATGAGGTGGTAGGCTACGCGAAAGTGGACGCCGGTGAAAGCAGCAAGCCTGGAGGCCTTCCCAAATACAATTCACAGGGAGACAGAGATGATGGCACGGGTAGTTTCTGTGGCTGGGGCTTTGCTGGTCCTCTTGGCTATTATTCAGTTCGTGCCTGTACAAAAGAGCAATCCCCCTTCGGGAGCGGAAATCGACGCTCCCCTGGAAGTCAAACAGGTGTTTCGCCGCGCCTGTTACGACTGCCACTCCAATGAAACCTTATGGCCCTGGTATTCCTCTCTGGCCCCTGTCTCCTGGCTGGTGGCCCACGATGTCCGGGAGGGGCGGGCAAAAGTGAATTTTACTGCCTGGAAAGCGATGGAACCGGAAAAAGAGGCTGATCTGGTTGGTGAGATCTGGGAGGAGGTGGAAGATGGAGAAATGCCGCCCTGGTTCTACCGGTGGGTCCACCCTGGGTCCAGGATGGCCGATAGCGAAAAAACCTTGATTCGACAATGGAGTAGAGACAGGAAGGGGAAGACCTAATTCCCTTCTGCCCCCCTTATCCCGTATTTTTCATCCCCGCCGCAATGCCATTGAATGTCCGGGTGAGGACTTTGATCTCTTCATCGCTTATGGCATCTCCCGCCTTGCCGCTCTTTTCTAACAGGATGACTTGCAGCAAATGGATCGGATCGATATAGGGATTGCGGCGCTGGATCGCATCCTTGAGAATATAGTGCTTCCGCAAAAGCTCCCTCTGCCCCGTAATGGAGAGAATCATCCGACAGCTCAATTCGTATTCCTTCTGAATGTCCTTGAAGATTGAGGCCGCTCCCTTTTCCTTCTGTCCCAGGGACGCGTAGTGGGCTGCCAGCGGCATGTCGGCTTTGGCCAGAGTCATCTGCACAAGGTCGGTCAGTGCCGTGAAGAAGGGCCAGTTCTTCACCATCTCCCGGAGTCTTTTCAGGCCTCCCTTCCGATGGTTTTGAAGAAAAGCCTCCACTGTGCTTCCGAAAGGATACCACCCGGGAAGGAGATGGCGGCTCTGGGTCCAGGCAAAGACCCAGGGGATCGCCCGCAGGTCTTCGAGGCGCTCGCCTCCCTGGCGTCGGGCGGGCCGGGAGCCGATTTTCAGGTGGCTCACCTGCTTGACGGGGGTGACACTTAAAAAATAGTTCAAAAACCGGGGGTCTTCATAGAGGGCCTCCCGATATTTCCCGTAGGAGATGCCCGCCAGTTCATCCATGGTCTCTTCATAGGCGCCTACCTCCGGATCGGGAACAGAACATTCCTGGGTTAAGGCGAGACGGAGAACAGCAGAGAGAACCAGACCGAGATTTCGTTCGGCGATCACGGGGTGGCTGTATTTGCTCGATATCATTTCTCCCTGTTCGGTGATCTTGATTCTCCCGTTCATGGTACAGGCCGGCTGGGCCAGGATCGCCTGGTTCAAGGGACCGCCGCCCCGGCCGATGGTTCCTCCCCGGCCGTGAAAGAGGGTCAATTCGACGCCATGCCTTTCGGCCGCACGATGCAGGGTCTTCTGGGCCCGGTATAATTCCCAGTTTGCCGAGAGATACCCTCCGTCTTTGTTGCTGTCGGAATAGCCGAGCATCACCTCCTGGCGCATGCCCCGGGCCTGAAGCTGCGCCCCATAGGCCGGCGAGGCAAATAGGGCGGAGAGAATTTCCGGCGCCCGCCTCAGATCGTCGATGGTCTCAAAAAGAGGGACGATGTCGAGACAGCTCTCGGCGCCGTTGGCATTGAGTCTGAAGAGGCCGGTCAACTTGCAGAGGAGCAGAACATTCAGAATATCCGCCGGCTGCCAGGTCATGCTGACAATGTAGGTGCTCACGGCCTCGGGACCAAAGACTTTCTGTGCCTGGCCGATGGCCCGGAAGGTTGCCACCGTCTCTTCGGCCTCCCCATGGAGAACGACTTTTTCAGGGCCCAGCCGCCTCCGATCCAGTATGAAGCTGGAAAGCAGGGCGGCTTGGTCCGGCTGTGAAAGGTGCCCGCTCCCCTGGGCAATCCCTGCTTTTTCCAGCAGATATTCTACCGCAGACCGGTGTTTGTCGGCATGTTCTCTGATATCCATACCGGCAAAATGAAAACCGAAGAGCTGCACCTGGTGAATGAATCGATCCAGCTTTGTGCCGGACGCCGCCGGGCCTCCGGCCTCGATCAGAGCAAGGCGGAAAAGCAGCAATTCCTGGAGAAACTGCCGTGACGATGGGTAGGCAAGAAGCAAGGTATCCCCGCGATCGGCACCGCTGCTTCCCCCCTCCCGGGTCATGCGGATTTTTTCCTTCAGGAAGTGGAGTTTCCGGAGAAAGGGTTCCGTGGGGTATTTGTCTTTCAGCATCCCGTCGATCTCGGGGAAGAGGGCGCCGTCCCGGTCCAGCGATGCCGTCAGGGCTTCGGGGATGGGGCAGAGCGTCGAGGACTGGGTGCACTCGGCGGTCAGCTCGTCCAGGGAGCTGAGATAGAGACCGAGGAGCGTTTCCCGCTGAAGCTGGAGCGAGGCAAGAATCGTATCGGGTTTGACGTTGGGATTGCCGTCCCGGTCACCGCCGATCCATGTCTTGAATCGGAGCATGGGGGGGATGTCGACACGACCGCCGTAGATCTGATTGATATCCTTGCCCAGATTGAGCAAGGTCTCAGGCAGGCCATGATAGATTGTCCGCTCCAGGTAGTAAAGGGCGTTTGCGACTTCGTCCATTACTGTGGGCCGGACGGCGTGGGACTCGTCTGTCTCGTAGAGGGCCGTAATGTCGCGCCGGATCTCTCCGACTATTTCCTGCTCCTCCTCCGGTGTGCACTTTCTCTCTTCCAGAGCGCGCAGGTTGCGGGAGATCCTGTCGTGCTTCAGCATGACGATCCGTCTTCGGGCTTCCGTCGGATGGGCCGTCAAGACCAGTTCGACTGAAATTCGGGAAAGGTCTTCTCTGATCCGGTCTTCCGGGATTCCTCTTTCCCGCAGCTCCAGAATCAGTTCCTGGAGCGACCCCTTGTTCGGGCGTGCTCCGGAGCGGGAAGCGTAGTGCCGCATCCGACGGATTCGATGGTTGTCCTCAGCGATATTCACCAGCTGCAGAAGAATAGAGAAATACCGGATGACCCCCGTGGCCTCATCCAGATTCAGGGCTGCCAGGCTTTTCACCAGGGCCTGCTTTTGCCTCTCGGTCATTTTGTGACGGAGGGCAGCGGCTCTTTCCCGGATTAATGTAATCTTTTTCAGCCATGGTGCGCCTTCCCGCTCCAGAACAACCTGGTCCAGCATCGTCTGGAATTTCTCAATGTCCCGGTAAAGGGGGGTCAGTTTGGGGGGAATTTTAGGACTGGCCATGTTTACGCTCCTTAGCCTGGCGGCAGATCGTCCCATGGTAATTGAGATGGGAGAAAAAATCAAATGGCGGAATCATATAACCCTCTGGGTTATCAGGAGAAACGGGGCTGTGACTTGATAAATTCCAGAATAGCGGGTATAGGTAACGGGTGCCGGACGGGCCTGCCTGGCACCCCTAGTCTTTGCTTGAGAGATGAAAACCTTCTCCCCCTGTAGAAAGGCCAGGGCCAGGGACAGGATTCACCCCGCCGAAACACGAACCGGCAGGACGGGCCGGCACGAACGCGGGGCGCCGGTCAATCATGACTTCGGGAGAAGGATTTTGTTTAACCTATTGTATACAATATTTTACGATACATAGTTAAAGCAGATTCTAGAAATAATCCAATTGACAGGTCTACTCCCTTTCGTCTATATTCTGGAGGTTGCTGTTTGAAACGGCGGCTGAAACCTTAAGCACGGAAAGTTTGGGCGTTTTAAGGAAGGAGTCTATGGATATCTCAAAGATCAGAAACAACGTGGAACAAATCACGGCGGATCGAGTGCGCAGGATTCTGGACGGTGAAGAAGACTGGTTCCTTCTCGATGTGAGGAACGAGATCGAATACGACCGTTGGAAACTGGAGGGGAAGAACACCCCCGAAACAATGAACATCCCCTATTTCGACTTTTTTGACAATGAAGATCAAATCGTCGCAAAGATTCCCAGGGAGAAGCCGGTCCTGGTGGTCTGCGCGAAGGGAGACTCCTCGGCCTTTGTGGCTGATCTTCTGATCCAGCGGGGATTCGAAGCGGTCAACCTGAAGGGAGGCACCGTAGCCTGGGGGGAATTTTACGATGTCCGGGAAATCCCGGGGTACGACGATGCCGACAAGGAGGGCCTGTTTCTCCAGATAAACCGGGTCGGCAAGGGATGCCTTTCCTACATGCTCATGTCAGCCGGTGAGGCGTTGATGGTCGATGCGGCCCGTCATATTCAGACCTACCTCGACTTGGCCGAAAAGCACGGGGCCAGGATCACCACGATTCTCGACACCCACCTCCACGCCGATCATATTTCCGGCGGCCCGGAGCTGGCTGAGGCGACAGGTGGCGAGTATTTTATTCAGAGCGCCGATGCCGAGGGCGGGTCTTTAAAACACCAGATTTTGGAAGACGGGCAGATCCTTCACGTGGGGAAGAGCCGAATAAAAGTCATTGCCCTCTTTCTTCCGGGACACACCCCGGGAAGCACCACCTATCTCGTGGATGACAAATTTCTTCTCACGGGAGACACGCTATTCGTCGACGGGGTGGGGCGGCCGGATCTGGGTGGGAAGGTGGTGGAATGGGCCCACATGCTCTATGACTCCATCTTTCGGAAGTTGACAGCCTATTCCGACGATCTGGTGGTGCTCCCGACCCATTATACGACGCCTGCCGAGATCGATGACCAGGGTTTGGTGAGGGGAAGTCTGGGCGATTTGCGAAAAACCAACGAAGCCCTGCAGATTGGAAATGAGGAAGACTTTGTCCGCTACATCCAGGACAGAATAAAATCACAGCCGGCCATCTATGCCGATATACGCCTCGTGAATCTCAAGAACAAAAAGGTGGATGAGGAAGAGGCGTCGGAGATGGAACTCGGCAAAAACGAGTGCGCCGCCGCTCCGCACTAGAACTGCTGTCCCAGCAGATCTCCCATTCCGGCGAGATGGACCTTTTCTTCCAGCGCCAGCTTTCGAAAAACTTCTTTCGCCGAGGCCTGCTCCATACGGTCCGCCATCTTCAGGTAGAGGTCATAGGCATTGATCTCAGCGGACATGGAGAACTGGAAAAGGTCAATGGTCGATTTGCCCTTCGCCCAGCGCAGCGCTTCGCTCAGTGAGGCGCCCCCTTCCATGATATCCCGGGAGCCGTCTTGGCCGGTGACGTCGGTAGTGAGCCCTTTGCCCGTTGTATCCCGGTACAGTTTCTCGAGAATTTCTTTGTGCTTCGACTCTGCCTTGACCAGGCTCTCATAGAGAGCCTTTGCTGCCTCGTCCTGCAGGAACGATACCAGTCCCTCATAGAAACGCTGAGACCCGTCTTCCAGGATCCAGGCCAAAGCAATCACGTCCTCCGTACTGTCAGCTTCGGAGAAGACAGCCATTCCCATTTCCGGCGGTCCGAATGCCTTGTGTCCGTTCCAGGCCTTGATCCCTCCGGACATGGAATAGACTTGGCTAAATCCCGCACTCTCAAGGAGCCCCGCAGCCGACCGGCTGCGCACACCGGATCTTCAATAGGCGATGGTCGGTTTTTCCCGGTCCAGTTCGGCAAGCGTTGACGCCAGTTCGCTCATGGGAATCAATCGGGCTCCCGGGATGTGCTCCTGCTGGTATTCCGATGGTTGACGGACATCGATGAGGTTGTACTCGGCAGGGTCTTTCTCTTTCAAAAATTCCCGCACCTGGTCTGCGGTCCATGTGGAGACCGGTTTGAAGTAGTCGCTCAGCCCCATAACTATTCTCCTAATCTCGTTCGGTGATTATCTGACTGGTCGTTCCGTCAGGGTAACGGGGTGCCAGGCAGGCCTGCCTGGCACCCTAACCAGAGCACTCTCCCGAAACCTGAAAGGTCCGCATGAATTTCCGATCCACATAGTCCTTGAGGCGAAAGGGCCATCGGCCGCCGAGCACCAGGCCGTTGCGGCAGAAAATCCCGGTGCCGTTCCCCAGGTTGAATATAAGAAGGTAGCTCTTCTGGGGCACGAAAGTCTCCATGACGCCACCCTCCAGGGCCGAGAGAAGGTTGTGGTGGAGAATCGGGTTCTGGCGCACGGCATAAACGCCCACTTTGTCCAGACGTCGGCCCTCGAGAGAAATGCAGTCGCCGCCGCCGAATATTTCGGGATGAGCCACGCTCTGCAGCCGGTGGTTTACCAATAGACCGCCATCCTCCCCGGCGGGCATACCTGAATCTCTGAAAAGGGATGAAGGCTTCACCCCGGTCGCGAGAAAGACCATATCGAAAGGGATACGGCGATCGTCCTCCAGAATGGCCTCCAGGCTTTCAAATCGATCCACCCGGGCGCCTTCAATGACTGTAATGCCTCGGGTCTCAAAGGAGGCCAGGGCCAAACGGCGGACTCTGTCAGGGAAGGGGGAGAGAAAACGCCGTCCTGCCACCAAGGTGATCTCGGCCTGCCCCCCCTCATCCCGTACCAACCGGTCCAGGTTTCCTGTGATCTCAAGCCCCGCCGCTCCGCCGCCGATCACGACAATTCGGGGACGGCCATGGGGCATCTGGTTCACCATTTGCTCTCGGGCTCTGAGAAGGTTGATAATCGGTTTGACCGGAACCATCTCTTCCGTGACGCCGGCAAGGGCCTCCCGGTCGATGCCGCTTCCCGTATTAAATGAAACTACATCATAGTCGATGGACTCCCCGGACCTGAGGCTCAAAAGCCGCTGCGCGGGATCCACACGAACCACATGGCCTTCCACGAAGGCTGCCCCCCGGTCTTCCACCATCTTTTTTACATGAAAGCGGATCTCTTTGGGACGGTATATGCCGGACAGCATGCCGGGGCCCATGCCCGAATAGTAGTGATAGGCATCAGAACTGACGAGCGTCACCCGGTGGCCCCGGCGGGTATACTCCTCCAGTTTCAGCATCACCGTCATGTGGGCGTGACCGCCGCCCACGAGGACCAGATGTTTTGTCATTTTCCTATTCCCCGTCGATCAGGTGAGGCGGTCTAAAAAATTTTCTGCGCGGAATATCTTGTTTAATGGAAGACAAGCTTTCCGCCCAGGTGGCCGGCAACGGTGACGCAGCCGAGAACGAAAAAATTGAGGGCGATGTAGACCACGGACAAGGGCGCGATGGAGTAAAGAAGGTCGGGGTAG
>CAYUBU010000236.1:0-7172 GCA_964443105.1 uncultured Nitrospirota bacterium | reverse complement strand
GGTCCACTTGCTGAAGGGGGAGGCTGGCACCGTGATCCCCGAATTCACCAGTCAGAGAGGGATCGACATGATTGTTCTGGGCACCGTCGGTCGTACCGGGGTGGCGGGCTTTTTCATCGGGAATACCGCAGAAACGGTGCTGCAGCAGGTGGACTGTTCAGTCCTGGCCGTCAAGCCCGAGGGTTTTGAGTCTCCCGTGAGCCTGGCGTGAGACCGGGGCGGAGAAGATCCGCCTCCCTCCAAATCCTGAAAAATTCAACCGCACACCTTAACATCTTGATTCTGATTCCGTGGCCGAGGGGTCGGCAAAGGGCCCATTCAAGGCGAATTGCGGCGGCGGTGACCGCCATGCCGAGGCGACGGGGGCGCAGAAAATAAGAACGCAGAAGGCCCCTTAATAAATTGACATTTAATTTTGACAGAGGTTATAATAGATTGATTAAAATAAGGTTTTTACTTCCCAGGGATATCTATGTTCGCAACCTTGTCTTCTTCGGAAAAAGTCATCGAGAAATCGAAGAAACTCCTGGATAAGGGGAAACGGGACAAGGCCCTGCAGGTTCTGGAAGATGCTCTCCGTAAGGATCCCCGAAATTTTCAACTCCGGCACGGATTGGGAAAGCTGCTCTGCGAGCTTAACGAGGGGCAGGCTGCCCAGCGTGAATGGCGTAAAGCGTTCAAGGCCCATCCCGGCCGTGCCCGGGAGATCCTTGCCGAGCTGTGCCAGCCTCCGGCCAAAGTCAATGAACCGGACTTGGCTGAACTCCGTCTCGAGATCCTCGTCTATCTTCGGGAGTTGGAGGCGGCGTCCGAATTGATCTGCCGCTTGGATGCCGATCTTCTGGCTCCCCTGCTGGATCGGACCATGAACCGGATCGCCGAGCTGAAGCGGCTCTCCCGGAGCGATCGGGACAAGGCCCTCTTCAATGAACTCGCCTACATCGCGGCTCTCATTTTCCAGTGCCGCGGTGAATACGAAAAAAGCTTTGACCAGTACGCAGCCATTCTTGAGTGTCGGATGGAGGAGATCGAGCATGTGGTGCCCCGCATCGAGTCTCTGGCCCCGAAGATTGAGCATGGTGCCGATACACTCCTCTACCTCGGCGCGCTCTTCAGAGACAGGGATCCCGAAAAATCGACGCTCTACTTTTCCAAGGCCCTCGATTCCGATGGGCGGGCCGCCTCCGTCGTCATCGATCAGATCGGCGAGACGGCTGGAGGGATTCTGGACGACTGGCTTCTGGGGCGAGCGCATCTCATCAACGAGGACTGGTCGAAGGCTGCCGCCCATTTCAAGGAAATCAAGGCGCCGTCCCTGGTACCGAGACTCGTAGGCCTTCTCAAGGGAGTCGATGGCACCCGCCTCGGCGCCGAGCCGGTTCTGCTGCTTTTGGGCGATCTCTTCTTGGTCACAGGAAACCATTCGGAAGCGGCCAAGACCTACGCGGCACTGACAGACCGGGTCGACGCAGCGGTGCTCCGAATCCGTTTCAACCGGATCTTCAAGCTCGATCCCGACAATCCCGAGGCGGCCCAGGCCGTTGTTCAGGTCTGCCTCGATGAGAACGACCTGGCCGGTTCCATCTTCCGGATGCGCCAGATCCTGGCCTCCGATCCGGCCCAGGCCGCAGGGCTCTTCCAGCGGGTTTTCCCATTGCTTGAGGCGCGGTTTGACGATCCCGAGCTCTCCCTCTTTCTGGCCGAACTCTGCCTCGATCATCGGCAGGCGGTCCACCCGGTCGTCCTGATCCGGCGCTTTATTCAACTGGCGCCCAAGAGTGCCGACCGCAGCCTGCCGATGCTGGCAAAGCTGGTCAGTGCCCATCCGGCCCATCCCCTCGTCCGCATCGCCCTGGGTGAACTGCACGTGGCGACCGCAGACGACCGGGAGGCCGTCAACACGTTTCAAATTGCTTTGGCTCTGGCGCCCAACACGCTCTGCGATGTGGTTCACTCCCTCTCGCTGATTGCCCAAAGATCCCCCGATTTGAGCGGCGAGATAGAGGCGGTTCTCTCGGAGTTGGAGGCACGGGGGATGTCGGAGCCGGCCCTCGATTTTCTCTGGGCCGAAGCGGCGTTCGCCGGCGGCCATTACGATAGGGGCGTCGAACGGCTTCTTTGCGCCCTGTCGCAGGCCCCCGATCAAAGACCTGCCGTTGAGACGTGCCTCAATCATTGGGTTAAAAGCCATCCCCACGAAACTGCCCTGGTGATTGGATTGGCCCAGCTCCATGTGGAAAGCGGCCGGGAGGATGCCGCGGCTGAAAGACTCAATCAGTGTCTTCGTGACAATCCCTCTGAGGGAGAACGGCTGGCCGCGGTTTACCGCAGAATGCTCGAAGGCCGTCCCGGGAGTCTCGCCCTGTATGAAGGGATGCTGAAGGCCTACCTGCAGGGCGGCTTCTACGACCTGGTCCTGGAAGAAGGGAAAAGACTGGAGGCCCGGTTTCAGCCGCCGGAGATTGCCGCAATCCATGAAATCATGGGTGATGCCCGCAGGGAAACGGGCCGCTTTACCGGTGCTGTCACCCTTTACTACCAGGCCTTCAAGGAAGATGCCGGTCGGGGCGAATCGATCGCCGCCAGGCTCGAAGAGATCCGCAGGGTGCATCCCGCCCTGTCCAATGTGGCCCTGGCTCTCGGCGTGATTCTGCCCGCTGTCGGTCGGGTCTCGGACGGCGTGAAAGCGCTGATGGCCCTGGCCCGGGAGCTGCCGGCCCATCGGGGAGCGGTGTTGAAATGTCTCACCCATATGGTCAAGAAGCACCCCATGTCCCAGGAACCGATTCTCGGGCTGGCAGCGCTCCATACCATGCTGGGGGCCGACGAGAAGGCGCTGAAATTTGTCTGGAAGGCGCTCCAGCGTGAGGGGCGCAACATGGATGCCATACTCCATCTCCTCGATGAAATCGCTGCCAAGAATCCCGAACTGGCTCCAGTCCAGCTGGAGATCGGAAAGGCTTACCTGAGTGCCGGACTGCCGGGAAAAGCCGCTGAGCATTTCGCCCAGTCCGTAGTCCGTGACGCAACGCTGTCGGAGCAGGCCGTCAAGTATTGTCACGATATTATTGCCGCCTATCCGACTCAGATCAAGGCCTACGAGTCGATCAGCAATATTCTGGTCGACCTCGGTCGCCGGGAGGCGGCGGTGGCGTTTCTGGAGAGTTCCGGCGAGACGCATCCGCAGATCCGGGGATTGCTCCTGCCCCAGATGGAGAAGATTGCCCGTGAGGGGGAGGAGAGTCCCCACGTGCTGAAGGCGCTGGCCGGAAGTTACCTGGCGGGAGACAAACCGGCTGAGGCCGTTCTTTCCATATCCAGGGCCGTGGCCCTCAGTCCCTCCCTGGCAGGGGAGGGGGCCGCATTCCTGAGTGAGCTTTTAAAAGGGTATCCTGAAAACGGGGATGCCCTTCTCGAGCGGGGCCGGTGCCGCATGCACAGCCTGGCCCTTGAAGAGGCTTTCGATGATGTCCGGGCTGCCGTGGAACTGATGCCCGAGAAGGCCGACGACGGCATTGAGCTGCTGGAGCGGGTGAATCAGATGGGGCTGGCCAACCCCCGGCTCCATCTCTTTCTCGGGAATCTCTATTCCCGGCGGGGAGACCATGCCGGAGCCATCACCGTGCTTGCCGCCGGCAACCAGCGGGCCTCCCGGGATGAGGACAAACTCTCCCTCCTTCTCAGTCTTGCCGAGGCCCATGAGAAGCAGGGCGACATGAAGCAGGCCCGAGCCTGTCTGCAGGAGTCGAAAGGGTTTGCCGCCGACCCCGCCGATTACTACCGCAAGGTGCACGCCTTTTCTCTCAAGAGCCTCCGCTTTGAGAGCCGCTCCCTGGAACAGCGGGCGGCGGCAGGCGAGACACTCACCGTAGACGAGATCTTGAGATTGATCGAGCTTCTGGTCCTTCAGGGGTGTGAATCAAAAGCGGAGGAACTGGTGCAAAGGCAGCTTGAATCCGGTGAGGGTGAAGAGTCGCGGGCTATCTGGAGCTACTTCTATGAAGCCGTCGGGAGCTACGGGGCAGCCGTTCACCTGGCCCATGGCCCTGACCTCTATCGCCAGGTCTACCTCCTGGAGAAGGCGGGCGAATCGCTGCGGGCGGCCGCGCTCCTCGAGTCCCTCCTCGACGAGAACCCCGATCCTGTGCTCCAGCACTACCTGAACCAGTCCTGTCTCTCATTGATGGAGGTGTCTCTTCTCCAAGAGAAGCTTCCCCTCATGGGAGAGACCCGTTTGAGAATCTCGGAGATTTCTGAAAAGGGCGCGTAGCGCCCGGCGAGGAAGGAGTTGGTATGATCTGCCCATTGATGCTCAAACAGACCCGGAAGACCGACAAGGGATTGGAGGAGTGGGAGCACCAGCCCTGCCTGGAGGAGGCCTGCAGCCTTTTCTACGGCAAGAAGAACAAATGCTCTTTGTACCACAACAGCGAATCGACCAGCGAAATGAGAAAGATACTGGACCGGGTCGATTTTGTCTCCTCCTTTCAGGTGATTCAGTCGGGCGTGGAGGGCGTCCATGCCGACCTGTCCAACGGTTTGACGGGCCAGGAGAAAGAACTGGAGAAAGGCCGGCGTCTCCTGCAGGATTCAGTCTCCGGCGTATCGGACGTGTTGTCCCGGACCCTCAAAGACCAGCAGGGAGAGTTGGAAAGCCGATACAGCCGGCTCCACGAACAGATCCTTGAAATGTCCGTCGACCTTTCGGACGCCATGAAACTCCATCAGGAAGCGCTGGCCCGGGGAGAGCAGCGGTTCCAGGAACGGATCGGTGCCGTGGGCGAGGACATTTCCGGTGTGGTGAGGCAGGAACTGGCGGCACCCCTGGACCAGGTCCGGGAGGCCCTGGGTTCTCTCGCCCTGGACTCAAAGGAGCAGATGGAGACCCTCTCCCGGAGAGTCGGGACTCTGGAAGAAAAGGTTTTTGAGGAACTGGGATCCCTGAAGGGCGAGTCGGAGAAAGCCGTCTCGGCTCTCCTGGATCGTCTCGACGGTTTGGAGGCCCGGTCGGAAGATGGGCTGCGTCATCTGACGGAAGTGAGGGAGAAGATCGCTTCCGACCAGACGGCCCTGGTGACACGGGTTGAGGGATTCATGGAGGAAACCCAGAGTCTCTTGCAGGAACTGATTCAGGGCAACAGCACCATCAGCGGTTACTACGAACAGCACCAGCAGTTCACGGCGGAAGCCGCACTCCGGGAGGCGAAGGCATCGGCCCGGGAATACAACAACCAGGGGGTCGTTTTCTATCACAAAGGGGCTCATGAGGCTGCGGCCCGAGCCTTTGAGAAGGCGATCGAGCTCGACACTGATTATGCGGAAGTCTACAACAACCTGGGTCTCGTGTATACCGAACTGAACCGTCCCGAACATGCCCAGAAGGCCTTTGAAGATGCCCTGGTGCTTCGTCCTGAGTTGGTGGAGGCCTATCATAATCTGGGGATGCTCTACTATACCGAATTGGACTATCTCAAGGCCAAGGAGATGTTTGCCCAGGCACTGGAGGCGGGGTGCCGGGACAAATCGATGGCCTATACCAATTTTGGCAACAGCCTCTATCAGCTGCAGCAGTATGAAGAAGCAGCGGAAGCGTGGAACAAGGCTTTAAAGATCAACCCTCTGAACCAGAACGCCAAGAAGGGGCTGGCTTTGTTGAAGCATCAAGAACAGGGGATTCTGTAAACAATGAACGACGGGAAGAGAGACGAGAAACTCTGGACGGCCCTGGAGACGGCGGTACGAACCTACGGGGAAGAACTCCCTGTCGATGCCTTCCTGCCGCCGCCCGAGTCCCGGATCTGGTGTGAGCCCGAGGGGATGCATGCCCGGGAAGCCGATGGGATCCCATTGGAGCGGCGCTTTGATCCCCCCCTGGGCATGGAACCGGGTATGCCTTTTCCCGAAGAAACGGACTTCGACACCTTTGACGCCCTGGCCGATGACATCGACATCATCGACGAAGAGTTGCGGCATCAGCTGGAGGGATGACGGGCCTTCGCCTGAAATCGGCCGTGCCCCGGGCACCTCCCCCGCCACCCTATCCTGAAAAAGAAATGAAAGCCTTTTCCCATCCCTGTTTCTGTGCTGACGAGAAGAGGTCCCCCCGGGGCGGGCCTGTGCGTCCCCGGGGCCCGGCCCCGATCGCCGGTCAGGCCGCGCACCCCTTCGTCGTCTGGGTGCTCCCCCTCTCAATTCTCTTCTTCCTTGTCCAGGGTTGCGGCGTTCTTCGTCATTCCGTGAAGGTCGATGAATCGAGTTTCCTCTCGGAGAATGTCGCGGGACTCCCGATCACACTCCGTTATCTTCCCGTGGATCAGCCCGTTGTCCCCCTGATTCAGGAATCGGTGGTGGACGGTTTGCGGCGGGCGGGCCGCTGGGGCAGCCTCCAGTCGCCCCTGACCATCACCATCTACCCCGACCATGGGGCGCTGGAACATGCGCTCCACAAGACGGGGTATGATTGGCTGAAAGCCTGGGCGACGGACCGGCGGATCTATCTCCAGTCTCCCCGCTCGTGGCCTGTGGCCTTCCGGAGAAATGTAAAAGATCTCATGGCCCATGAGATCACCCATGTCATCCACTACCAGACTGCCGGGATGGCGGCCGGTCGTTCCGGGAGGAGCGATCCTTTCTGGTTCCGGGAGGGGCTGGCGTCGTGCACGGCTGAGCAGGGATACCGGCGTTACGGGAAGAGGCAGCTCTGGGAAAAAATCGGTGAAGACCGGTCATTCGATCCCATGGCACCGAGCCCGTCGGACATCCGGGACCGGCAGAAGCTCGCCTATTCCGCAGCCCACCATCTGGTAGCCTACTTGATTGACCGTTTCGGAGATCAGCCGATCCGGGACCTTCTGGCAAGCCTTTCCCGGGGCGGCTCCTTTACCGCGGCTTTCGAGGAAAGTTATCCCATCACCCTTTCTGAGTTGCCCGTTGAATGGGAGAGTTGGCTTCGAATGTCCCGATAAATGGGGCGCACCTCCTATTAGGATGGTTCCTCTTAATTGGTGTCCATCCGGAAACGCTTCACCTCTGGATGGTTACAATAAATTGTTTCCAATTCGGAAACTGCCAATTTTGTGAAAGGTCAAGGAGATCAAGGAATTACGCGGAGACGTACTCGAGTACGTCGCACAAGTAATTCCGCAGATCGACGCAGAGATTTCGCAAAAGGG
>CAYUBU010000235.1:0-23169 GCA_964443105.1 uncultured Nitrospirota bacterium | reverse complement strand
CGATCCAGTTCTTCTGCATGCTGAGGACCCGTTCGGGCCAGCCCGGCAGTTCTTCGCAAGAGGCCAGGAGTTCGTCGGCGTATTCGGTGGTCCGGAAGAACCACTGGGGCAGCTGCCTCTGGACGACTTCCGAATCGCATCGCCAGCACTGGCCGCCGTCAACCTGTTCATTGGCCAGCACCGTCGCGCACGTGTTGCACCAGTTGACCGACGACTCTTTGCGGTAGACGAGCCCCTTTTCAAACATCTTGAGGAAGATCCATTGTTCCCAACGGTAGTATTCGGGATTGCAGGTGGTCACTTCCCTCTCCCAATCGTAGGAGAGACCCATCTGTTTCAGCTGGGCACGCATGGCATCAATATTGGCATAGGTCCATTGAGCGGGATGGGTGCCGTGCTTGATGGCTGCGTTCTCCGCGGGCATACCGAAAGCGTCCCACCCCATAGGATGGAGAACGTTGTATCCCTGACTCCGCCGAAAACGGGCAATCACATCGCCGATGGAGTAGTTTCGCACGTGCCCCATGTGGATCTTCCCTGAAGGATAGGGAAACATTTCAAGGACAAAACATTTTCTGCGGTCCGGCTCCGGCCGGGCCCGGAAGGTTTTCCGATCCTCCCAGAAGCGCTGCCACTTGGTTTCAACGGCGACAGGACTGTATTCAGCGTCCACGGGGTTTCCTCTTTGAATGGATCGTCCAAATCGTCCCCGGAATCCCTGTTTCGCCATCACCAGGGACTGAAAACCGCGATTCATACTATCCGGAGACCGATTACCCTGAAGAAAAAAGGTCACTTCGCCCTATCGAGGGACGACAGGGGAAAGCAGAATTCTAGGGATTAATTATCACAGGCACCCCCCCTTTTTCAAGGGAAAAGCCCCGGCCCGCCGGCTGACTCCCGCCCCATCCCGGTGACAAGATCCTTTCAATTCCAAGGGCTTTATGATATTTGTGTATTACACATCACACTCAGACACTGTGGGAAACCGCTGTTGGCGGCAGGGGAGCGACACTCAGGTGACCGGAGAGAACCGATGAAAGCGATGATTTTAGCCGCGGGTATGGGGGAAAGGCTCCGCCCCCTGACCAATGAGACTCCCAAACCGCTGGTCCCCGTGGCCAATCGGCCCCTCATCGAATACAACCTCCAGCTCCTCAAGACCCTGGGCATCAAAGAGGTGGCCATCAATCTCCACTACCTGGGAGACAAGATCAAGGCTCACCTCGGTTATGGACAGCGTTTCGGCCTCCAGATCAGCTACTCGCCGGAACCGGTGCTGCTCGCATCGGGAGGGGGTATCCGGAAGATGGGCTCTTTTTTCGATGGGGAAACGGTCCTGGTGATCAACGGCGACATTCTCATCGACATCAACCTGAAAGAATTGATTCGCTTCCACCGGGATAAGGACGCTTTTGCGACACTGGTCTTGAGACCGAATCGGGCCCCTGAAAGGTACGGCACCCTGAAAACCGACGCCACCGGCCGAATCCGTGATTTTCTGGGTCACGTCGGAACGGCGGCGGCCGGTCTCCATTCATGGATGTTCACGGGGATCCATGTTCTCGAACCCCAGGCCCTTCACGCTCTCCCCGCAAGGGACCGTTTCTGCATCAACCGGGACGTCTACCCCCATTGGATCCGCTCGGGGAAGAAGTGCTTTGGGTTCATACACCAGGGTTACTGGAAAGATCTGGGAACACTGGAGGACTATTTCCAGGCCAACATGGACCTTCTGGAAAACCGGGGCGTCACTATTCCTTGTGAGGACGGCAGGGAAGGCCGATCGACCGACGGGGCCTCACTGGAACCGCCTTCTCTCATGGGAGACGGCGTCTCCCTCGGGGAGAAGAGCCGCATCGGCCCCCGGGCGATCATCGGCCATCGATCACAGATCGGGCCGGGAGCCCGGATTACCAACAGTATCATCTGGCCCGACGCGCGCATTGAGCCGGGAGAGCAGATCGACGGCATGATCGTGACCCGTTACCAGAGAATTTACGTGAGCCGTCATACCCCGTCATCCGATGGGCCGCAGCATGAGGCCGAATCACCCTCCCCGCTGCCCGGCAAGACCGGCAGTTCCCCCCCGGGACCTTGAGGGCCCTTTCTTTCAAGGTCAGATCGTCAAAGTCAGGTTGCCAGGAAGATCGGGGCTGGCCGGTTGGCATTTCTTTCCGAATATTATATAGTGGGCCTTCAAAACGGCAACAGGCGGTGTTCCCGACCCGGTTCTTCTTAAAGGACGGTAGTAAGTCATGCATGGTCTCATAAACGTTGAAATGATTCTCCTGGTGCTGGAGTCGGTCCTTTTGCTGGCGACCGTGATTTTGCTGGTCTACAGCATCAAAGAAGGGAAGCACCGGGACAAGCTCATCATGGAAGTGGGCAAAGCCACCCGGGTCCTCACGCGGCAGGAGTATTTTTTCACGGTCATGGATTCCATGATGGATGCCGATAGGGAAGTGGTGGGATCAATTACGGGACGACGACCTGGAAAAGAAGGGGCGATCCGGGTCAAACATCTTGTGGAAAACATCGAAAAGATGAGAGGGAAAGGGGTGCAGGTAAAATACCTGATCCCCAAGTTTGCCGACCGGATCCACGTCGGCTCCCTCTATGCCAAGGCCGGTGCGGAAGTGCGCTACAGCGACTGCCTCATGGTGCAGGACCTCAGGTACCTGGTGGTGGATAACAGATGGGTCATCCTGGGGAT
The DNA here is from genome assembly GCA_964443105.1 of uncultured Nitrospirota bacterium. Lineage (GTDB taxonomy): Bacteria > CG2-30-53-67 > CG2-30-53-67 > CG2-30-53-67 > CG2-30-53-67 > CAYUBU01. The sequence continues at coordinate 20,453 of CAYUBU010000235.1, read as the reverse complement.
CCCGGAACATACGGGAAACAAAGAGGCGACTCGAAAGGGCTACAAGATTCCGTCGGAAGGACTTGCGGGCCTGCTGGAAGAAAACTTTCGTGAATGCTGGGATGCCAGCGTCCCATACGAGGACTATGTCCGGCAGATTCTGAAGAAGACCGGCGCGGCCCCTCACCTTCTGGCCCGGGAACTGGAGGTGGACGCCGGGGAACTGGAGCGCCTGTCCCGGGGATCTTAGGCCTTTCGGGGCTTATAATTTTCTTCATCAAAAAGGACCGACTTCAACCAGCTCAGGCCAAAGCGCATCAGGGCCGTGTCGTCGGCCCTGATCTCTTCCACCACGTCGGCGGGAATATCATAGGTCTCGAGGAAAGGGCTCTCAAAGACGAATTTTCGGAAGGTGTCGAGTTCGTAGCTCACCATATGAAAAAGGTTCAGTGACCGGGCTGAAAGTTCCACCGCCCCCAGGGATTTGGTCTTGATCAGAATTTCAAACCAGTCGGCATTCATCCGGTCATAGAGGTCCGCCCCCTGATCCTCGCGCCAGCTCTGCACCGTCCACTCGGCATCCTCTTCAAAGCCGAGACAGTGGTCTTCCCGGACGAAGAAAAAGAACTCTTCCTTGTTTTGTTCATCGGCCTTCTTCATGATGGCAAATCCGATGGGATAGTAGCGGCACGAAGCGGGCCGGTCGGGGTAGATGCCGCACCCTTCGGAGGCGAGGAAAGGACAGCTCTTCTCTTCATTTTCCGACATCTTCAGCGTCACCAGGGGGAGAGATGTCTTCTCCAGGGTTTCCTTGCGGCCGTGTTTCATGAGAAATTCGGCGGAGGTCAGGTTGAGTTTCTCCTTCATCCGCAGGATGTCATAGGGGGTCAGAACAAGCCGGATATTGCTGCAGCACTGGTTGAAACAGGGGGCGTCCTTGTGACACCGGAAGTTGAACCGGCTGTCGCTCTTGAGCTGCAATGGATCTAAATGGCTTTCGTGATGGGTCTTCTTCATCGAAAGAACTCCTTCCTGTCAGGGCGCGTTCAATATACAGGGCCGCACCGATTTATTCAAAATTTTTCCCGTTACCGCAACGCCGCCTCTCCCAACGCTCCTTTCCTCCCGATCTTCACCGGTCGGGAGTCGGCCTATTGGGTGCCGGGATTCGCGGGGACTGCGGGGACGAAGTCGGGATTGATCTCATAGGTCCTCTTGAAAGCCGCCCGGGCCGCCGTATACATCCCCATCTCCTGGTAGGTGTAGCCCAGGTAATAAAAGGCTGCGGCATTATCGGGCTCATCGTCAATCACCTCTTTGAGGGCTTCCACCGCCGCCCGGTGGTCTCCCCGGTAATAGTGGCCCAGCGCCTCACCGAGTCCCTTCCCGCCGGCCAGAACCGGGGTGGTCACCATCCCAGCGCACAGGGTGAACAGCAGGCAGAAAACGATGCTTTTCATCATGACCTCCCTTTAAATTACCGACGTTCGGCGGTGCCGGTCACTTGGCCTGTGCCGGTTTCGGAGCGGCTCTCTTCGAGGGCGGACTCTCCTTCTGGAGGGCGCCGCTCCAGGCTGCCTCCAGCCGCTCTCTCGCCTCAACAAAGCGCTTCTTCATGTCCGCCGGCGACAGCCTGGCCAGTATTCCCACCGTGGCAATGACGTGGGGGGTGAGCCGGGATTCGGTGAGAATGCGGCTCTCGGGCATGAAGGTGGTCAGCACCATGATCAGCACCGATACAATCAGGCAGCCCTTGAGGAGACCGAAGAGGGAGCCCGCCAGGTGGTCGACCCAGCCGAGGAGACTCTTCTTCACCAGTTTTTCCACGAAACTTCCGAGGATCCGGATGCCCACGCTGGCGGCAATAAAGACGACTCCATAGGCGACAATCCCGGCCGCAGGGGCGTGGTCCATGTACGCCATGAGAAAGTCGGCAACTTCGCCATGGGTGCGGTTGGCGATCAGGAATCCCAGGATCACCGAGCCGAGGGAAAAAACCTCCTTGATCACACCCCGGAAAAGACTCATCACGAAGGCGGCGCCAACAATCACAATGATAATCGTGTCGAGACTGTTCATATTAGAGACAACACCTTTTACCCCTTTACCTGCTCCGGCCGCCGCCGGCGGCCTCCTTGAACTCCCGGTGCATCCTGCTCCGGACTTCCGGGTCGGTCAGTACCGCCAGACCGGTGAGGGCGAGGGCTTTCGCGGCAGACTGCATCACCTTTTCCGCAACTTCCGTCTTTGCCGCTTCCTCAAAACCCGCCGTGTGGGGCAGCGACTTATAGCCGGCGATGGTCAGCTCAGGGTGGATCGCCGGGATGATCCGGCTGACATTGCCGATGTCCGATGAGCCAATATAGCCGGTCTCGTCGGTATCGTCCAGAACGATTCCCAGTGACGCCATATGTTCCTGGAAGATCCCCGCCAGGGTATAGTTGGGTACCATCCCCTCGTAAACCGGTCCCGCCACCTTGATGTCGCAAAGGCATCCCGTGGCCTGGGCGGCCCCCCGGAGGCACTTTTCCACCCGTTCCAAAAGGTTGTTCATGGTGTCGACTTCCAGGGCCCGCACGGCAATTCGGGCCTCCGTTCGTTCGGGTATCACATTGACCGCGTCGCCGCCGTGGGTGATGATGCCGTGGATGCGCCCATCTTCCGGGGTCTGCTGACGCAGGGCGTTTATCGCTGAAAAAGCCACGATCATAGCGTCGAGGGCATTGATCCCCAGTTCGGGGGCCGCGGCGGCATGGGAGGTCTTGCCATGGTAAGTGACGCGCAGCTCAGTCATGGAGAGCGTCCGCTTGACCGCGGCGTTTCGGACTGAGGGGTGAAACATCATGGCGGCATCCATCCCCTCAAAAGCGCCTTCCTCGATCATCTTGATCTTCCCGCCGGACATTTCTTCCGCGGGGGTGCCGATGACATAAACACGGCCTTCATCACCGCTCAGAGCCGAAGCCAGCGCCACCCCGGCCCCAACGCCGGCCACGGCGATGAGGTTATGGCCGCAGGCATGGCCGATACCGGGCAGCGCGTCGTACTCGGACAGGAACGCGACCGCCGGAGAAGGCGCGGTCCCTTTCATGGCACGGAAGGCGGTCTTGAGGGACCCCACACCCAGTTCGACAGCAAAGGCCTTTGTTTTCAAAAAATCGGCAAGCAGTGCCGACGACTTCTTTTCCTCGTGAGCCAGTTCGGGATGGCCATGAATGGCGCGGCTCATGCGCACCAATTCGGGAAACAGGCGATCCACTTCGGCGACAATCTTTTTCTCCCGATCCTTCATGCATCTCCCTTCGCTCACACCCCACTTCCATTGACATGGACCAGGTGATATGAGACAGGCCGCCTATCGGACTTTGCCTTTTTTCTTCTTGACCGACCGCTGCCTGGTACCGACGCCCTGCTTGCATTTCTTCAGCGCTTCACTGGCCGCCTGCTGCTGGGCTTCCTTCTTGCTCTTACCGGTCCCCTCACCCAGGATGTCGCCGTTGACAGAGATCTCCATCACAAAGACACGATTATGATCGGGCCCCGTGGCCCGGCTCATGTGATACTCGGGCAGGATCCCGAACCGCTCCTGACAAATCTCCTGAAAGGTCGTTTTGTAATCGAAGGGGTGCTTCTGCTGAACCACGGTCTCAATCCGTTCGCCAAAGAGTCTGAGTACCGCCTGGGTCGCACTCCGCAATCCCCGATCCAGGTAAACCGCTGCAATGACCGCTTCCATTGTATCGGCCAGCAGAGAGGCTTTTTCCCGCCCCCCTGTTCGCTCTTCGCCCTTCCCCAGATAGAGATAATCGCCGAGACCGATCTGGCCGGCCACCCGGGCCAGGCTGGTTTCGTTCACCAGGTTCGCCCGAACCTTGGAGAGCTCACCTTCATTCAACTCGGGATGTTTCCTGTAGAGGTGGTTGCTGATGACCAGGCTCAGAACGGAGTCGCCGAGAAATTCGAACCGTTCGTTGTTTCCCCGGTCCAGTCGGGGGTTCTCATTGATAAAGGACTTATGGGTGAGCGCGGTCATAAGGAGATCGCCCTTTTCGAAGGTATAACCGAGGCGCTCTTCCAAACTGGACAAACCGTGGGGACCGGGATTCATGAGACTTTTCTCAGGGGGGGTCTGGCGAATCACGCTGCCTCCGGGCCCCCGGAATGCTACGGAAACCCATGCTGTGATTCAAGGGAGACTGCTCTCCAAAACCGGCGGTCGATTCAGGAGAAGCGTCTCAGCAAGAGGGCCGCGTTGGTCCCTCCGAACCCCATGGAGTTGCTGAGCGCCGCCCGAACCGTATGCTGGCGCGCTTCGTTGGGGACGTAGTCAAGGTCGCATTTCGGGTCAGGGAACTCATAGTTAATGGTCGGCGGAATGACCCCGTCCCGAATGACTTTCGCCAGAATGACCCCCTCCACGCCGCCGGCTGCACCGAGCAGATGGCCCGTCATCGACTTCGTGGAACTGATAGCCAGCTTTCCGGCGTGGGTCCCGAAGACCGACTTAATGGCCATGGTTTCAAATTCATCATTGTAGGGCGTGGAGGTTCCATGGGCGTTGATATAGTCCACCTCTTCGGGAGCGACGCCGCCATCCTTCAAGGCCAGCGCGATACACCGTGCCGCCCCTTCTCCTTCCGGCGCCGGCGAAGTCATGTGGTAGGCGTCACAGCTCTGCCCGTAGCCTGCCACTTCGGCGTAAATGGCGGCGCCCCGTTTCCTCGCTTGCTCCAACTCCTCCAGAATCATCACCCCGGCCCCTTCACCCATGACAAACCCGTCCCGCTCGGCATCAAAGGGCCGGCTGGCTCTTTCCGGTTCGTCGTTTCGAGTGGACAGAGCCTTCATGGCGGAGAATCCGCCCACCCCCAGGGCGCAGATGGTCGACTCGGCACCGCCGGCAATCATGGCATCCGTTTCTCCCCGCTGGATCATCCGGAAGGCATCGCCGATGGAGTGGGTTCCGGTGGCACAAGCCGTGACCGGTGCCGTGTTGGGCCCCTTGGCTCCCAAGCGAATGGCAATCTGGCCCGACGCGAGATTGATAAGCACCATGGGAATAAAAAATGGGGTTACCTTTCTGGGGCCACGCTCCAGTAAGACCTTGTGGTACTTTTCGATCGCCGGAAGTCCGCCGATACCGGAGCTGACAACGACGCCGACCCGTTCGGCATTGGAGCTGTCGATCACAAAGCCCGAGTCGGCCAGGGCCATCTGGCTGGCGGCCATGGCATAGAGGATGAAGGTATCCATCTTCTTCTGCTCTTTCTTCTCCACGTACAGACCGGGATCAAAACCGTCGACCTCTCCTGCAATCTGGCAGGGGAAGTCGGAGGCGTCGAAGCGGGTGATCCGGCGAATACCGGAACGCCCCTGGACGAGGCCTTCCCACGTGGCCGCCATATCCTTTCCAACGGGCGTGATTGCCCCGATACCGGTGATAACAACCCTTCTCATCACGACGATCCTTTTAGGGGGAAGTCAACGGGATGAATGCCAAGGCTCCCCGCTGCTCCGCTCTGTCAGCTTGATTACGTGTTCGCCCGGATGAAATCAATGGCATGCTGAACGGTGGTGATCTTCTCCGCTTCTTCATCGGGGATCTCAATGCCGAATTCCTCCTCCAGAGCCATGACCAGTTCCACCGTATCGAGGGAATCGGCCCCCAGGTCATCGACAAAAGAGGCTTCCGGCTTCACCTCGCCCAGATCCACATCCAGCTGTTCCGAAATAATTTTCTTTACTTTGTCTTCCATCTCTTCCTCCTAAGAAAAACGAATTCCGATTCACACGCGACGATTTTAATTCCCTCAATTCATCCTGCGTTCCATACCCTCATCTCCTTCGGGCTACGGTTTTTTTTTTGGGCAGACCCTTCGGAGCGAAGAACCCGGTGCCCCATGACTGCCTATGGCAATGGGGTCACATGTACATACCGCCGTTTACATGTATGACCTGCCCCGTGATGTAGGCCGCCCCATCGGAAGCGAGAAAACCGACGGCCCGGGCCACGTCTTCGCTGGTCCCCAGTCTTCCCATGGGGATCTGGGCGTAGAGGCTTTCTTTCACATCCGGAGACAAGGCCTGGGTCATGGCGGTGTCGATGAAGCCCGGCGCCACGGCGTTGCAGGTGATCCCCCGGGATGCCATCTCCCGGGCCGCGGTCTTGGTCAAGCCGATAAGTCCCGCTTTGGACGCCGTATAGTTCGCCTGTCCCGCGTTGCCCATGGCGCCGACGATGGAGGCGATATTGATGATTCTTCCGCTTCGCTGTTTCATCATCGGTCTGGCCACGGCGCGGGTGCAGAGAAAAGCCCCCTTGAGGTTGATATCGAGAACCAGATCCCAGTCGGCATCCTTCATCCGCATCAGCAGGCCGTCCCGGGTGATACCGGCATTGTTCACCAGGATGTCGATTTTTCCCATTTCCTGAATTGCCCGCTTCACCAGACCGGCCACGTCCTCCGAATCGGCCACATTCCCCCGGACGGCGATGGCGCGGCGCCCCAGATCGCGGATCTCCTGGGCCGTCTTTTCCGCCATATCGAGATTGACATCGGTAATGACACAGTCGGCGCCTTCCCCGGCCAGCGTCATGGCAATGGCCTTCCCGATGCCCTGGGCCGAACCGGTAATCAGGGCAACCTTTTTTGTAAGCGACATGAAGCCTCCCTGCTTCTCTCTATTTGACGGGACGAAAGCCTTTTGTCACCGGGACAGCCCCAGCACGTCCCTGAATTTCCGGGTCATCATCGGAACAATCTCGAAAAGGTCGCCCACAATCCCGTAGGTGGCCACATTGAAAATGGGCGCGTCTTTGTCCTTGTTGATGGCCACGATGACGTCGGAAGACTGCATGCCCGCGAGATGCTGGACGGCGCCGGACGCACCGCAGGCGATGTAGAGCTTGGGGCAGACAGTCTTGCCCGTCTGTCCCACCTGGTGGGAATAGGCAATCCACTCGGCGTCCACGGCTCCCCGGGTCGCACCGACGGCCCCGCCCAGGACCTGGGCCAGCTCTTCAATGATGGCAAAATTCTCCTTGCTCCCCACCCCCCGTCCACCGGTCACAATGATGTCGGCCTCGGTAATATTCACCGTGTTCTCAATCGCTTCCACCGTCTCTATGACTTCGGCCTTCAGATTGTTGAGGGCCCCGTTGGCGGACACCTCGTGGATCTCACCCTTTCGGGTTTCGTCGGGCACCGCCATTTTGAAAACTTTGTGGCGGACCGTGGCCATCTGGGGCCGGTGATTGGGGCAGAGAATGGTGGCGAAGATATTCCCCCCGAAGGCTGGCCGCGTCTGCAGCAGCTCCCGGGTCTCGGGATTCACCTCCAGTTGGGTGCAGTCCGCGGTGAGCCCCGTGCCGAGGCGGGCCGCGACTCTGGGAATGAGAGAGCGGCCGATGGCCGTGGCGCCCGTCAGGACGATTTCGGGCTTCTCCTTGGCGATCAGCTCGGTGAGCACCGTGGCATAGGCGTCGCCGTTGAAATCCCTCAGCATGGGGTCATCGGCGACGAACACCCGATCGGCGCCATGGGTCAGGAGCGATTGGGCCCGAGACGAAATATCCTGCCCCAGCAGAACGGCCGAGAGATGGGTGTCGAGTTGGTCGGCCAGACGCCGCCCCTCGTTCAAAAGCTCCAGCACCACCGAAGAGATCGCCCCCCGGCGCTGCTCGGCGAAGACCCAGATCCCCCGGTAGGCCGAAAGATCCGCCGCCTGCGCTGTGGACCGGTCCTCCTCCATCTCCAGCGCCTCGAACTCACAGACATCGACGCAGGCGCCGCAGAGAGTACATTCCTCGTTGATGACAGCAATACCGTCGATCATTTCAATGGCCCCGAAGGGACACTGGTCCACACACTGCTCACAACCGGTGCATTTCTCTTTGCAGACAATAACCGCCATCGGTTTCGGCCCTACACCACTTTCATATTGATAATTTCAGTCACCAGCCTGTCGACCTGGACCTGGGGTTCGCCCTCAATCATTTCCCCCTTCTCCCGGAACTGAGGGGTAAAAATCTTGCTCACCCACGTGGGGGAACCTTTGAGGCCGATCCGTGCGGGGTCGGCGGCGATATCTTCGGCAGACCAGGTCGGTATTTCCAGTTTCTTGGCCCGCATCTTCCCTTTGAGAGAGGGGAGCCGGGGGGTGTTGATCTCCTTGATCACGGTAATCACCGCCGGCAGACGGACCGCGAGTCGATCGTACCCGTCGTCCATGAGACGCTCCAGGCGCAGGGCACCGTCGTCGACTCCCTCTATCTTTCGCACATAGGCCGCAAAGCCCCACTTCAGGTTTTCCGCGATACCGGGCCCCACCTGCGCCGTGTCCCCGTCAATGGCCTGCTTCCCGCAGACCACCAGGTCCACCGAATCAATTTTTCCAATCGCCATCGCCAGCGTATAGGAAGTGGCCAGGGTGTCGGAACCGGCGAATTCCCGGTCCGAAACGAGGACGGCCTCATCGGCCCCCATGGAGACGGCTTCCCGCAGAGCGGCGTGGGCCTGGGGCGGTCCCATGGTGAGGACGGTCACCTTGCCGCCGTGCTTTTCCCGGAGCCGGATTCCCTCTTCGATGGCGTACATGTCGAAGGGATTCACAATGCTCGGCACACCATCCCGGATCAGGGTATTGGTTTCCGGATTGATGCGCACATCGGCCACATCGGGCACCTGCTTGATACAGACAACAATATTCATGGTAACCACCCTGAGCGCTCAGCCGACGGCTATGGGCTCTTTCTTTCCCGTGTACTCTTTGATGAGTTCCAGACCGATCACGTTACGCTGAATCTGGTTGGTCCCCTCGTAAATCTGAAGAATCTTGGCATCCCGCATCATCTTCTCCACGGGATATTCCCGCATATAGCCATACCCGCCCATCACCTGCACCGCATCGGTGGTGACCCGCATGGCCGTATCGGTAGCAAAGAGTTTGACCATGGCCGCTTCTTTGGAGATGCTCTTGGGGTTGCCGTCCACATACTTGCAGACGGAATAGAGGAGGGAGCGAGCCGCCTCGGTCTGGGTGGTCATATCGGCCAGCATGTGCTGAATGGCCTGCTGCGAACTGATCGGTTTTCCGAACTGTATCCGGGTTTTGGCATAGACCGCCGCTTCGTCAATGGCCCCCTGGGCCAGGCCGACGCCCTGGGCAGCGATGCCGGGACGGGATTTGTCGAGGGTCTTCATGGTGATGATAAATCCCAGGCCCTCACGGCCGAGGAGGTTTTCCGCGGGAATCCGGCAGTCCTCGAAAACCAGCTCTCTGGTGGCCGACGCCCGGATCCCCATCTTCTTCTCTTTCTTCCCAAAACTGAAGCCCGGCGTCCCCTTTTCCACGATGAAAGCCGAAGCGCCCCGGGCGCCCCGGGATCGGTCCGTCATGGCGATGACCGTGTAGATGTCCGCCTCTCCGCCGTTGGTGATCCACTGTTTGGTCCCGTTGAGGATGTACGAATCGCCGTCCTTGACTGCCGTCGTCTGAATCCCGCCGGCATCGGAGCCGGCATTGGCCTCGGTCAGGCCGAATGCCGCAAGGCTCTTGCCGCTGGCAACCCGGGGCAGCGTATGTTCTTTCTGTTTTTCGTTGCCGTAGAGGAGAATGGGATAGGCGCCAAGGCCACTGGCGGCGAAGGATACGGACACGGCGATACAGGCCCGGGATAGCTGCTCGATGGCAATGCAGTTTTCCAGAACGCCGCCGCCCATGCCGCCGTATTCCTCGGGGATGTAGAGGCCGAACATGTCCGAATCGGCAAGAGACTTCATGACCTCTGAGGGGAACTCTTCTCTTTCATCCAGTTCAGCCCGTACCGGCAGAATCTTCTCCCGGGCAATCTGGGCCGCCAGATCTCTGATCATCAACTGCTCTTCCGTCAGGAAATAATCCATTTCCGCTCTCCCTCAATTCACAAACCAAAACCGAGCCCCCGCCGGTCCTACTGCCGTCAACTTCGTGCCCCGGTATAGGGGGTGTTAGTAACATATTTTGCTTTTATAGTCAAACGGTTTCAGGGAATGTGCCCGGCGATTGACAGTTACCATCGAACCATGGCTGAAGCCCAGGTCAGACCGCCGCCGAAGGCCTCGAAAAGAACGTAATCGCCGGAGCCGATCCGCCCCTGACGGACCGCCTCATCCAGGGCAATGGGGATGGATGCCGCCGACGTGTTCCCAACCCGGTCAAGGTTGACCACCACCTTTTCCATAGGCAAAGAGAGCCGCTTTGCGGTGGCCGCTATAATTCTCAGGTTGGCCTGATGGGGGATCAGCAGGTCCACTTCGGCACAGGTCAGCTGGTTGGCCTCCAGGGCCTCCAATACCGCTTCTTCCAGCGTTTTCACTGCCACCTTGAAGAGCTCGTTCCCCCGCATCACGAGGTAGTCGGCCTCATTCTTCATCAGTTCCCGGGTCACCGGGTTTTTCGCGCCGTGCCGTGCCACCATAAGCATATCGGCGTAGGTCCCGTCGGCATGGAGATGGGTCGAGAGGATCCCCGATTTCCCCTCTTCACCCCGAAGCACCGCGGCGCCGGCACCGTCGCCAAAAAGAACGCAGGTGGCCCGATCGTTCCAGTCGATAATCTTGGAGCATTTCTCCGCCCCGATGACCAGCACTGTTTTGGCCGACCGGGCGCGGATAAATTGGTCCGCCGTCCCCAGGCCATAGAGAAATCCGGAACAGGCCGCTGAGAGATCAAAAGCGGGGACACCGGTGATGCCCAAGCGATGCTGGACGATACAGGCGGTCGACGGAAAGGGCATGTCCGGCGTTGCCGTGCCGAGGAGAATCAGATCGATCTCTTGGGCCGAAATACCGGCATTTTCCACGGCCTTTTTGGCCGCCTCGAAGGCCATATCGGAGGTGGTTTCATCCTCGGCCGCGATACGCCGTTCCCGGATCCCGGTGCGCGCCTGAATCCAGTCGTCGGTGGTGTCCACCCGTTTTTCCAGTTCCTTGTTGGTGACAATCCGCTCGGGCAGATAGCTCCCGGTACCGATAATCCGGCCTTTGATCATGGCACTCTCTTGTCAGACCGGGGCTCGATCAAGCCTTTGGCCTTTTCTTTGATTTGGGAAAAAAGAGATGATTTCTCCTGTACTTTATTTCCCTCCGAGACCGACTCCTGCAAGAGACCGATCCCCACGGAAATTCTCTCGGGAATCCCGTGGGCCACGCAATCTCCGGCAACCCGTATGCCGTTCATGAGGGCTTTGACCGAGGAGCCGCCATGGCTGATGAACACATTCCCATTCACGCCAAGGAGCGGTGCGCCGCCGTATTCGGAATAGTCGAACCGTTTCTTGAACCGGTCGAAAACCGGTCGGAGAATCGTATAGCCGATCTTCCGCCAGCCCGACGATTCGATCTCCTGACGAAGGACCTGACCCATGGTATCGGCCACCCCTTCGCTGATTTTCAGAGCGATGTTGCCGACAAAACCGTCGCAGACGATCACGTCCACGTTGCCGTTGTAAACATCCCGCCCTTCGATATTGCCGATGAAATTGATGGGAAGGGACTTGAGGGTCTTCAGTACCTCCCGGGTCAGTTCATTCCCTTTCACTTCTTCCGATCCGATGTTTAAAAGGCCCACCGTCGGTTTTTCCTTGCCCAGAACATGGCGTGCGTACAATTCGCCCATAATACCGAACTGAATGAGATGGGCGGCCTTGCAGTCCACATTGGCCCCCACGTCCAGCAAGAGAGAGATCCCCTTCAGATTGGGGAGGACCGTGGCAATGGCCGGACGATCGACCCCGGGAATGGTGCGGAGTACAAACTGGGAGGTGGCCATGACGGCGCCCGTATTCCCGGCGCTGATACAGGCATCGGCGGTCCCTTGCTTGACCAGATTCACAGCGACCCGGATGGACGAATCTTTCTTCTTGCGGAGGGCCTCGACGGGTGACTCGTCCATGCGGACAACTTCGGAGGCATGATGGATGGCGATAGCGAGGCCCGTGGTATGGTGCTGGTCCACTTCCTCTTTGATCCTGGCTTCATCGCCGACGAGAATAATCTGATGCCCGAAGTTTCTGGCCGCAAGAATACTTCCCTCGACCACCCGACTCGGCGCATAATCCCCGCCCATGGCATCGACGGCAATCTTCAATGGCACCTCAATGGATCTAAATTGCGTTGATCATCAACCGGAGAGGCTACATGGAAGGGAGGTCAGACCTCTTCTACCGCGATGACCTCCCGGCCTTTGTAATGCCCGCAGCTGGGGCACACAAAATGGGGCAGTTTCGGCTCCTGGCACCTGGGACAGCGCGACAGGGACGCCATCGTCACCTTGATATGGGTCCGCCTCTGATCTCTACGAGCTTTCGATTTCTTTCTCTTCGGAACGGCCATGGCACTCTCTCTTAGGGTTCATTGTTCTTGAGAAGCTCTTTCAATTTTGCCAGACGGGGGTCGCCGCCCGCCCGGTCGCATCCGCAATCACCGTCATTGAGGTTCTGGCCGCACTGTGGGCAGAGCCCTCGACAGGCGTCGGCACAAAGGGGCTTGAGGGGCAGGCTTTCCGCCACCTGGCCGGTCACCAGCTCATCGATATCGATCACCCCATGGGAATAATAGAGAACATCCAGCTCATCGGGCAGGAGCTGCTGCTCTTTCCCACCCTCCACCTCCACCAGGGGCCTGTACTCCACGGCAAAATCGGAATCCACGACAACCGGCAGCTCCTGGAGACAGCGGGCGCAGGGGAGAACCACTCTCGCTTTCGCGTTGCCGGCGGCACGGACACAGGGGTCGATCCGGTGGAGGCTGAGATGGGCGGTCACTTTGCCATCAAAGCGAAGCTCCGTGTCGTCTCCAAAGAAACGGCCCCCCTCCTCTTCCACGTCGACCCGCAAGCCTTCGGGAGGGATCTCGTCTATCCGTATCTTCATAACAAACCTGTCAACCGATCCCCACCGGCTGATTGTGTGCTCTGGTCACCGGTGTTGGGCCCGATCAGCCGCGTCTGCACCGGAGATTTCTTCCAACGGGAGACCGGAAAAAGCCTCTTTTGGAAAAACCGTAGAACTATACTGGGAGGTCATGGCAATGTCAAGAAAAACTTGGGTTCAGGATAAGCAAGTCTTTCTGAACCAAGGGGTTTTTGCTCCTGTCGGGACGGCCACCCCCCCGAAAAGCAAGATCAGTAACCAATCGGGGGATCGGTGGATCAGATCAACCACCTTCTCAATATTTCAATCAGTATGACAGGATACTAGCTTGTGTCCATCCGGAAACGCTTCACCTCCGGATGGCTACAATAGATTGTTTCCAATTCGGAAACTGCCAATTTTGTGAAAGGTCAAGGATATCAAGGAATTATGCGGAGACGTACTCGAGTACGTCGCACAAGTAATTCCGCAGATCGACGCAGAGATTGCGCAAAAGGGGCATTTCCGGATGGAAACTAGCTTAAATTGTTGAGCAGGGCCGGCATTTGCCTTATGAAATCACGGATCTCGTCCCGAACCCGGCGGTAATGACCCAGCACTTCCTTTTCACTTCGGGCATTTGCCGCGAGTTTCGGCGGATCGTCAAATCCGTGATGCATGACGGGTCCCCCTCCCGAAAAGACCGGACAGTTCTCGTGAGCGTGACCGCAGAGGGTAATGACCAGATCGAATTCCTGCACCGGCAGTTCCCCCACCAATGCACTCTCATGATGAGAGATATCCACCGCCGCCTCGGCCATCACCTGGACCGCCCGGAGATTCAATCCATGTTTCTCGATCCCCGCCGAGTAGACGTCATAGCGATCCCCGTACAGGTACCTGGCCCACCCTTCGGCCATCTGGCTTCGGCAGGCGTTACCGGTGCAGAGAAAAAGGATCCTCGCTTTTTTCTTCTCAGCCATTCCGGCTCCTCAGGGCTTGCATGTGACGTGACAGACTCCCGTGGGTGTTTCCACGATATGGGGGAAGAACTTTTGCTTGAACCGAAGGGCCACATGGACCAGGGCGATCAAAACAGGAACCTCCACCAGGGGTCCGATGACCGCGGCAAAGGCTTGACCCGAATCGATGCCGAAAACGGCGATGGCCACGGCGATGGCCAGTTCGAAGTTATTGGAGGCCGCCGTGAAGCTCAGGGTTGTGGTTTGCTCGTAGGTCGCCTTCAGTTTCATAGACATGTAAAATGAGACGAGAAACATGAGCAGAAAGTAGATGGACAGGGGCAGTGCGATCCGGAGGACGTCCATGGGCAATTGAACGATAAACTCCCCCTTTAAAGAGAACATGACCAGAATGGTGAACAAGAGGAAGACCAGGGTGAGGGGACTGATCCGAGGGATGAATTTCTCCTCATACCAGCGCTCCCCTTTCAGGCGAATCCCGACAAAACGGGTGATCATACCGCCGAGAAAAGGGATGCCCAGATAAATGAAGACCGATTGGGCGATTTGACCCATCGATATCGATACCACTGTACCCTTCAGCCCCACAAAACCGGGCAGTACTGTAATAAAAAACCAGGCATAGAGGGAAAAAAACAAGACCTGAAAAATGGAGTTAAACGCGACCAGGCCGGCACAATATTCCCGATCCCCTCCAGCCAGATCGTTCCAGACGATGACCATGGCGATGCACCGGGCAAGACCGATCAAGATTAAGCCGATCATATACTCTTCGTAACCAGAGAGAAAGGTGATGGCCAGAAGGAACATGAGGGCCGGACCAATCACCCAGTTCTGCACCAGGGAGAGAATCAGAACCCTGGGGTCGGCGAACAGCAGATGGAGTTTTTCGTACCGCACCCTGGCCAGGGGCGGATACATCATGAGGATCAGGCCGACGGCAATCGGGATATTGGTCGTCCCCACGTTAAACCGGTTAATGACATCTTTGACCCCGGGATAGAGATATCCGCCAAACACACCGACAAACATGGCGAGAAAGATCCACAACGTCAAGAAACGGTTGAGAAAGGAGAGTCGCTGACCTTGAGACATGGCGCCCTCTTGAGAATGCTGCGATATCAGCCTATTGGTACCCGACTATACCGTGGAAAACAGACCTCTTCAAGTTGAAGCATGCTCTCCGGAATAGCCATCTATTATATTAGCGTCGGCACACGAACGCTCATGGCCTTTCGGAAAGGGAACATGCCGTGAGGCGTCCAAGCCCGGACCGAGGAGCATCACATCGAGGAAGGGGATAGGCAAGGCATCTTTTCGCTGAAAGGTTCTCTCAGCACAATTCATGACGTCCCAACAAGCCCGATCCTTGAGAAGAACTCAACGGTAGATCACGGCAACGAGAAACAGCCCCCACGGAGGAGCCGTGGCGCCGGCCCGGCTTCGGTCCCGGGCCCCGAGTATGATAGGAATAGCCGCAGCGCCCGTCTTCCCCCGCCCCACATCCACCAGGGTCCCCACTATATTGCGGACCATGTGCTTCAGGAAGGCGTCGGCCGTGACATAGATCCGGATCCAGGGCCCTTCCTCTTCAATCACCATATCCCGAACCTCTCGACGGGGGTGCTTGGCGCAACAGTCGGAGGCCTGGAAGGAAGAGAAGTCGTGCCGCCCCAGAAGATGGGCCGCCCCTTCCCTCATGGCACCCAGATCGAGGGGAAAGGCGATCTGCCAGCAGCGATTCCTCTGGAAGACCGACGGGTAGGCCCGATTGAGAATGACATATCGATAGGTCTTTCCCCGGGCGCTATAGCGGGCATGAAAGTCGTCGGCCACTTCCTCTACGCGGGTGATCACAATGTCATCGGGCAGCAGGGCGTTCATCCCCTTTTGCAGCCGTTCCGAGTCCATGGTGGTCTCGGTTTTGAAATGGGCCGCCTGACCTTCCGCATGGACGCCGGCATCGGTCCGTCCGGCGCAGATCACCTTGGGCCGCTGCCGTGTCAGGGTTGCCAGGACCATCTCAATGGTCTCCTGGACGGTCACGCCATTGGGCTGGATCTGCCAACCGTGATAGTTGCTCCCGTCATATTCGATGGTCAGTTTCAGGTTACGCATCACCGCATCCGGATGAGCAAGAGTCCCTCTTCCCCGTTTCTGTTAAGAACGAAATGACGGCTTGATGATAGACCAGTGTGGGGGTCTGCACAAGAAGAAAACCGTGGAGCCGGGGGAAAGCAGCGGGCAGGTCAGTCGCTTTTCGCCGTATCGGGCCGGTAGGCGTAGTCGGAAGCCCGGACAAAGGACTGAATCCCTTTGTACAGTCCCAGGGCAATGGTGCGTCTGTACTGTTCGTTTTTGAGCCGCTTTTCTTCGGTGGGATTACTGATGAAGGATACTTCGCTCAAAACGCTGGGCATTTTCGCGCCTTGGAGAACCATAAAGGGCGCCCCTTTGACGCCGAGATTCTTGACACTCCGGTACGCCTGGCTCAGGTCGGACGTCAATGCCCCTTGAAGGATTTCGGCAAGGCGGCTCGACTCCTGGGTCTTGTTGTTCAGCAGGAGGTCATTGAGTATGGTTTCCAAATCACTCATGGCCTTCGTGGAGTAGCTGTTTTCACGGGCTGCCACCTGCTTGGCGTGTTCCGACGCGGCCAGATCGAGAAACCAGGTCTCCACCCCGCGCAAGTTCCGATTTTTTGCGGCATTCACATGGATGGAAAGGAAGAGGTCCGCCTTGGCCCGATTGGCGATCTCCGTCCTCTCCTCCAGGGGAACGAAGACGTCCCGGTCCCGGGTCATGATGACATGAAGACCGAGTTTTTCCTCCAGGAGGCTTTTCAACCTGAGGGCGATGTCCAGGGTGAGGTCCTTTTCCATGAGCCCGCTCTTCCCGATGCAGCCCGGGTCCTTGCCGCCATGACCGGCATCGATGACCACTTTGGATACCTTCATTCCCAGCTGTTCTGAAAGGGTGGGCGACGGGTCGGGCTCCTTCAGATTCTCTTTGATCCTGTTGATGTTGACCAGCCGTTCCAGCACGGCTTGATCCTGTGCCACATCCATGACAATACGGTCGGGATTGGTCAGCGTAAAAACATGGACCTGCTCCCTGCGGGCAAAATCGAGTACAATGCGCGCCTTGTACGGTTCATACTGCCCCATGCGAATGGCCTTGAGGTCTCCCTTGGAGAGGCGGATCGGGGTCCGTTCCATCTTGGGCGAAAAGAGCGCGTTGTGGAGACTGACGTAGACCCGGCTCGGCTGGGTCAGGGCATGCTTCTTATACTCCACCGGCCGGTCCACATCGATGACCACCCGCACATAATCGTCTTTGACGCGGTGCCGCACCCCCAGAACCCGGGCTGGGCCCTTCTTCAACTTCTTTTTTACCACCTTTGCAGGCGGTTGCTTCGCCGGTTCTGCAGAGGGCGCGGCAACATTATGTTTGGCGGGTATGGGGAGCAGCGCCAGCCGCTCTTTCGCCTTGGGCACCATATCACCCCGGGGGAAAAGCCGGGGCACTGCCTCATAGGCCTCGTAAGCCTCCTCCGCTGAGCCTGTCACCTTGCGGTGGATCTCGCCGATCATGTACTGGGCATCGTCGGCATACCGGCTCCTGGGATACTCCCGGACAAGCCGTTCATATAAGCGCAACGCCTCCCGGGTGTCTTTCGAGGACCGGGATATGTCGTGGAGTTTGACTGTCAGCTGACCGGCATTATAAAGGGAGTCGTCTGCCCTGTTTGAGTCGGGAAAGCGGAGGGAAATGGACTCAAAAGCCTGAATGACTTTTTCCCACTGGTCCCGATGTTTGCGCTTTTCCGGGGATTCGAGCAGATTGTGATAGTCCTGCCGGGCGGCCTGATACAGGGCTTCGGCCCGGTCCGCGGCATAGCCCCGGGAAACGTGGAAACCCAGAGAAAGAAATAGAAAAAAGAGGGATGCCCTGAAGATTTTGTTTTGAAATCTTTTCATAATCAGCATGTTAAAGTGGTTATTTAAACCTAAGTATAAAGAAACATCGAAAAAATGTCAAGATTTTATAACATTACTTTTTGAACTTCCTCTGGACACCGTTGCCCGCCGTCATCGGCCTCAGTCCCTCGATTGCTCGCCTTTTCGTATCGTTTCGAAGCAATTCGCCGCCGGGATCCAAAAAGGAATATGCGGGCCAGACCGGAAGAGATGGAGGAGCGAAGGGATCAGGTCTGATCCATGATGGCGGCAATGACCCGCTTCAGTTCGGGGAGTTTGATCGGCTTGTTGATATACTCGTGGGCACCCAGCTGCATGGCGTTCAAATAGGTCTGGACGTCGCCAAAAGCGGTCACCATGATGACCCGGAGTTGGGGATTGGATGCCTGCATGCTCTCAAGAAGCTGCATGCCGTCCATTTCGGGCATTTTGATGTCGGAGATCATGAGGTCGAATTTCTTGTTCACCACAACGGCCAGGGCGGCCTTCCCGTTCATGGCTGTTTCCACATGGAACCCCTCCTGCTCCAGGAGCTCGGCCAATCCTTCGCGAACATGAACCTCGTCATCCACAATGAGGATCGATCTTTTCGTCACGTGTGCCGATTTGGCCATGGGCTTCAGCTTTCGAGAAAAGGAAAAACTACCTTAATTCTTGCATGGAAACCTTTTTCCGTCAAGGCACTCTTCCGGCGGATGCCATTTTTCGGAGAAGCCTCCTGCCTCACCCCTGGGTTAGCCGCTCATAAGCGATGGCAAGTCCCTTCAGAGTGAGATCGGTATCAACCAGATCGATGTCCCGGAGCACCGGTGTCATGAGAGGCGCAAAACCGCCGGTGGTAATGACCGTCGGTTTTTTCTCCAGCTTCTCCGCTATCCGTTGGACCATACCCTCCACAAGACTCCCGTAACCGAAGAGTACGCCCGATCGGATGCTCTCCTCGGTGTTTGAACCGACGGGCGACGGGGGAAGAATCAGGTCGACGGGACGAAGTCTGGACGCGCTCTGGTAGAGCGCCTGCAGCGAAATACCGATGCCCGGCACAATAGAGCCTCCCAGGTACTCCCCCCGTTCATTGATGACATCAAAGGTGATGGCGGTACCAAAATCGACGATGATGAGCGGCGGCGCATGTTCTTCGAGCGCCGCAACGGCATTGACCACACGGTCTGCGCCCACATCACTCGGCTGACGGTAGAGCACCTTGATGCCCGGGAGATTCTCGGCAGTTACAAAAACGGGGCTCAGCCCGAAGTAGTTCCCCCCCATCTCGCTCAGAACCGACTGGAGCGGAGGAATGACAGTGGCGATCACCATGCCGTCAACGTGGCGCTTCCGGCCCGCCTCATCCCGGCAGAGATCCCGTATGACGACACCGTACTCGTCGGCTGTTCCGTCGCGGACGGTACGAACCCGCCAGCGGCGAACCAGGTCGGAACCGGAAAAAAGTCCCAGAACCGTATGGGTATTTCCCACATCCATGGCGAGGAGCATCAACTATTCCCTTCCCTCTGGCATCAGCGACACATCGCCGCTGACCACGTCATGGAGAACGCCATCGCGACGCTTCACCTGGAGCGCCCCCTGGGCGCTGATCCCCACGGCGGTTCCCTGAATGGTCTCCCCCGGCAGGGCCACCTGGACTTTCTGTCCCGATGTCATGGAGAGCTGAGTCCACTGGTCCCGAAAGGGGACGAAACCTTCCCGGCAGAAGAGCTCATAATCCCTATCCATAGCCATGAGCAGCGCCTGAAGGAGGGCGACCCTGCTGAAGGTGCGGCCCGCCGCATGGGAGAGAGAAATCGCCGTCTTTCTCAGCCGCGGCGGCAGCGACTCTGCGGGAAGATTCACGTTGATCCCGACACCCACGACAGCAAAGCGCACCTGGTCCATGTCCGCGGACATCTCTGCCAGAATGCCGCCGACCTTCTTCCCACGGACCCACAGATCGTTGGGCCACTTAATCTGCACAGGAAGTGCCGTTTCCGCCCGCAGCGTCCGGCAGAGGGAAACAGCGGTCACCAGGGTGATCCGTGCAAGACCCTCGGGAGAAATGGGCGGTCTGAGCAGCACGGAAAAATAGAGATTCCAGCCGGCCGGCGACACCCAGGTGCGGCCCAGTCTCCCCTTCCCCTCCGTCTGGGCTTCGGCGACCACCACGGTCCCTTCCGGTTCTCCCCCGCGGCCCAGATCCATGGCCAAACGATTCGTCGAATCGATTTCGTTCAGGTAGCGAATTCTGCACCCCATCACCCTGGTGTCCAGGCCATGGGCGACTTCACCGGCGAGGGGAATATCAGGGGCCCCGAGAAAAGCGTATCCCCGGGACGGGGTCGATTCGATCCGGTATCCCCGGCGACGGAGCAGATTGACCCATTTCCAGACCGCCGTACGGGAAACGCCGAGGCGCCCGCTGAGTACCGAGCCGGAAACCGTCTCGCCCCCATGCTCCCTCAAGAGCTGAAGCAATTTGTCCTCGCCTTTCAGGTCGTCGACCATGATGGAAAACCTGTGGGCTGCAAAAGCAAACAAGGGTTCGGAACTTCCGGCACCAAGGGCAGGCTTCTCGCCGCTCTTCATCTCAGATCTTCATCTTCAGCGAGATGTCCATGGCCCGGG
>CAYUBU010000234.1:0-4171 GCA_964443105.1 uncultured Nitrospirota bacterium | reverse complement strand
CGCAGCGCATCGAGGCTTTCGATATATCCAATATTCAGGGAGACTTCCCCGTGGCTTCCATGGTCGTCTTCCAGGACGGTCGGCCCTTGAAGCGTCACTACCGGCACTACAAAATCAGATCGGTGGAAGGAGCCAATGATTACGCCATGATGGAAGAGGTACTATATCGCCGTTACCGGCCCGGGGGGGATGAAGAACTGCCCATGCCCGATATGATCCTGGTAGTCGGCGGTAAAGGGCAGCTTTCCGTTCTCGAGACGGTGGTCCGGGAGATGGGTTTGAAGGGCGGCCCCGATCTCATGGGTCTGGCGAAAGGGAGACCGGGCAAGGGACCGGTGATGGAGAAGGAACGGATCTTCCTCCCCCACCGGAGCGCACCGATCCTACTGGAGTCTGACGATCCCGTATCCCATCTGTTGCAGCGGGTTCGGGACGAGTCTCACCGCTTTGCCATCACCTACTACCGGAAACTCCATACCCGGGAGACCCTGACGTCGCTCTTGAAAGGGGTTTCGGGCATAGGGAAAAAGCGGAGCGTTGCTCTGCTCAAACACTTTGGCAGCCTGAAGCGCGTGAGGCAGGCGAGCCTCGATGAACTGGCCCAGGCGCCATCCATGAATCGTGAAGTCGCGTCCCGGGTCTATGACCGTTTTCATTCTCAGGTAGGGCCGTCATGAAAGGGTGGAAAAAAAGAATGGCCCCCCGTCTCCAGCGGGATATGGTCCTCCTCGTGCTCAGGCTCGCGGCTCTCGTGGTGGTCGCGATGAGCACCTTTGCGCCGGGAGCGGCCAACGAACGGTATGAACGGTGGCTTGTGGTCGCCTACTTTGCCCTTTCCGAATTCCTCCTTATGGTCGGTTCGAGGCGGTGGGTCAGGGAGGGGATTGCCATCGGCATCTTCTTTGTTGATATTTTTGCCCTCACCCTCCTGATGAATGTCCGGCAATTTACGCTGTCCTGGTTTCTGGCCATGCCTCTTCTCATGCTCGGCACGACGTTCATATACCGGCGCCGGGGGGGGTGGCTCCTTGTTGCCTTGATCCCTTCGGTCTTTATCGGGTACGGTCGGGCCAAAGAGGGGCTGTTTGCCGACATGGGTTTTCTGGAGCTCACAAGCCTCGTTTTCCTCCTCTTTGCTTTTGCCTGGGCTGCTTCCTTTATTCTCGGGCGTCTGGATCGCTTTTACCGTCTATACCGGGGACAGCAAAAGCTGGTCCAGGGGGTTTCCCGGGTGCAGCCCCAATCGTCTCTGAAGGCGAGTATCCGCGCCATACTCAAGAAAGAGGCGCCCCTGCCGGTGCCGTGGATGGCCATACTCGTCTTCGACGATGCCGGCCATTTGAAGGGACTTGAACGGCGGGGTGAAGGGGAGTCCAGCGAGGTTCGTGTTGGACAGGGGCATGTGCCTGAATTGCTGCGCATGGCGTCCGGTTTGGAGGGTGCCGCGGCATCCGCTTCCCCCGATCCGAATGATGAGTTTTTCAAGGCCAGGAAGGTGGCAAGCGTCTTCGTCAACCGCCTAAACACGGCGGGACTTGACGGGCTGATTGTTTTTGGACGGGCGGGAAAGAACGCTTTCTCGCCGGAAGACCAGGAGCTTTTTTCCCTCTACGCCGCAATGATCCGGGGGTGGATCGGGCAGGGCCTGATCACCGGAGAGATGGATACCCAAAGAGACGATCCCCGGGGGGAGGCCGCCGGTCCTCACCATGTCCCCGTCACATGCCCTGATCCGGAAGACCGGGATGGATACAGCGGCCGGATCCCTTTCCTGGAAGAAGAGAACCGCCTGTTGAAAAAGATGCTAGACGAAGAGATACGGTGTGCCACGGATCAGCTGAACCGGGCCGCGCTTTCCCTGGCGGCGAAGGAGTCGGAACTCAACCAGCAGGTTCTGGAGAAACTCGCGTCCAACGATCTGTGTCAGGCCGTGGGCCTCCTTTTCGATCTCGATACCATCCTTGAACTGATCCTCGACACAATCTGCGGCACCCTCTCCGTGGCCCAGGGGTCTATCATGATTCTCCGGGAGGGCAGCAATGATCTGGTCATGGGGGCCCATCGCGGGTTCCATGAGGGGGGGGCGATCGAGAAGACGCGCCTCATGGTGGGTGAGGCTATCGCGGGGTACGCCGCCCGGAAGCGGGAACCTTTAATGATAGCTGATATTGGGACGGCGCCCCGTTTCGTGCCTTTTAGCAGAGACCATTACCGCTCCGGCTGTCTGCTGAGCGTGCCCATCCTTCATGACGACAGAATCCTGGGGGTGATCAACCTCTCTGATCCTTGCGGCGAGGGCATTTTGACTGAACGGGATCTTGATGTCGTGCTGGCCCTTTCCCGTCAGGCGGCCATGGCCATAGAAAATGACCGGCTCTATACGGAATTCAAAAACGGCCGATGGATTCGGGAACTGTACGAGAGGAATCTGGCATCACGAATAGGGGACCGGCTGTTTGAGCCGGGAAAAGTTATCGAACCGGTGGAAGGGGAGTACGGGGTTTCTCTTCTGACCGTCCGGTTTCATGAAACAACGGCCGCTCCTGCCGATCTGACGGCTGCCGGGAGACTGGACCAGATTGAGCAGGACTACCGGACAGTCAGGGATATTGTCACCGGGCACCGGGGCGACATTTCCGGAGAGACGGGGGCCGGAGTCGTTGCGCTTTTCGGCATGCCCTATGGGGGCAAAGACGATGCCTGGCACGCCGTTGAAGCGGCTGTTGAACTCATTCGGGCGTCCTCAGGGCGGTCCCTCCAGGGGAATCAGAGCACCATTGCCTCGGGGATCTCCGTCGGTATCTCCACGGGACAGGTTCTCCTCCGGAAGAAGCCGGGGCTTTTGCCCTACGCCGTCTTCGGCGAAACCTGGATGCGGGCCGTCACTCTCACCTATGCCGGTACCCGGGGGCAGATTCTCGTCGATGCGCCGACCTACGGCCAGGTGGAAAACCGCGTAAGCGCGCTTCCCCTTGTCCTTCCCTGCGGGACGAACGGGCGCCTTGCCGTCTATGCCGTCAAAGGACTCAAGGCGGCGGCCGGCGGCAGCCATCGGCCTTTGGCGGGAAAGTACGGGTAACCGGGGTTTCTGAAAGCCCTGACTGACCAAAGGCACCCAAAACCGACCTGAAAACCCTGAAAACATTGACTTGAACTCCCGCTTTATGGTATGGATTGGTACACTTTTTCCCGGGTTATTACGGTTTAATTTTTCTCAGAGGAGTCAGGAATGTCGGGCCATTCAAAATGGGCAAGTATCAAACACAAAAAATCCGCTACCGACGCGAAGCGGGGCAAGATTTTCTCCAAGATCATCAAGGAAATTACCGTGGCCGCCAGGCTGGGCGGCGGCGATCCCGCGGCGAACCCTCGATTGCGGACGGTCATATTGAAGGCCAAGGACGCCAACATGCCTGCCGACAACATCAAACGGGCCATACAGAAGGGGACGGGGGAGCTGGAGGGCGTGAACTATGAGGAAATCGCCTACGAGGGATACGGCCCGGGAGGGGTCGCCGTGATGGCCGAGGTCCTGACGGATAACAAGAACCGGACCGTTTCAGAAGTGCGGCATATTTTTTCCAAATATAACGGCAGTATGGGTGAAACGGGATGTGTCTCGTGGATATTCGATACCCGGGGCCTCATCGCTGTGGAGAAGGGCACCGTCGATGAAGACCGGCTCATGGAGATCAGTTTGGACGCCGGGGCCGTGGACGTGAGTGACGCAGGGGACAACTTTGAAGTGATCACCGATCCCGGCGATCTGGAAGATGTGAAGCGTGCCCTGGCAGATGGGGGAATCGCCTATTCAATGGCGGAGGTCACCAAAATGCCCCAGACGACGGTTCACCTGGAAGGAAAAGAGGCGATACAGATGCTCACGCTCCTGGCCGCCCTGGAAGACAACGACGATGTGAATGAGGTCCATGCGAATTTTGACATCGATGATGAGATCATCGAAAGCGTAGGTGCTTGAGTGCAGATCCTGGGCATCGACCCCGGAACGGTCAACACCGGTTTCGGGATGATTCGAGCGGATGAGGGGCAGCTCCATTATGTCGATTGCGGGGTAATCAGCACCTCGCCCAAGTCGCCCATAGCCCAGCGTCTGAAAATCATTTATGACGGACTCAAAGAGGTCATTCATAAGTTTGGCCCCCATGTCATG
>CAYUBU010000233.1:0-3421 GCA_964443105.1 uncultured Nitrospirota bacterium | reverse complement strand
CCTGAGTTTTCTCTGGGCCCTCAAACCCTTCGGGCGCCTCGGCTGGCTGGCGGCGTTTATTTATCTCGTCGCCGGGGCTTTTCGCCTGGCCCGGTTCAACGTGATCACCGACGTTACCGACAAGCGGTTTTTCGTGGGCCTGCCGATCCCTGCCGGGGCCGGCGTCATTGCCACATCGGTCCTGGCCTACCACCAGGTCATCGAAGATTCGGCGGCCGGCAAACCGGTCTGGTTTGTGGTGGTGGTCCTGGGGATCTCTTTTCTCATGGTGAGCAATCTTCGCTACTACAGTTTCAAAGACATAGACCTCATCAAACGGCGCCCCTTCAAGATTCTGCTTCTGTTTATTCTGGCCGGGGTGGTGATCGCCTGGAATCCGGAGCTCGTCCTCTTCCTCATGGGGCTGGTCTACCTGTTGTCGGGGTTGATCGACGGTATCCGCCGCCGCAAGAGTATAGATGTTCTTGACATTGATGATGAAGATGTTATAAAAGGGGGGTGACCGCTGTGGCCTACGGCCCGGCGGCAGCCAGATTGAACAGGCGTGGAAGAGGAGTAGTAGGGAGTCTGACCGCCTCAGAGAGCCGGTGGTTGCTGCGAACCGGCGCGGAAGAGTCCTGAACTCGCCTCGGAGCCGCGGAGATGAACGCTCCACCTGCCCGTTCCCCGCCGCCCTTGGGGAGCGCTTTCAGGGAGGGCCCTAGTTTCCGCCGGTTGGTGGCCGTTATCCTGCTGCAATGAAGGGTGCCCTGTTCCTTAACCGGGCAGGCGCTGAATCAGGGTGGTACCACGGGGGTGATGACAAGGCCTTCGTCCCTGGCTTGAAAAAAGCTGGGGGCGGGGGCTTTTTTTTCTGGAAAAAGGGTCTCGGCTTGAAGTAATATAGCAGGTTCTCTTCGGGGGTGGCGTTATGAATGAGACGGTTCGCATCTTTGATACAACGTTGAGAGACGGGGAGCAGTCTCCGGGCTGCAGTATGAACAAGTCGGAAAAGATCCGTCTGGCCCGTCAGCTCGCGGCCCTCAGCGTCGATATTATCGAGGCCGGCTTCCCCATCGCTTCGCCCGGTGATTTCGAGGCGGTCCGTGAAGTGGCGGAGCAGGTCAAGGGGCCGGTGATCTGCGCCCTGGCCCGGGCCACAGAGAAGGATATCGACCGTGCCTGGGAGGCGATCCAGTCTGCAGAGCGGCCGCGGATCCACACGTTCATCGCCACCTCCGATCTGCACCTGGAGTTCAAATTGAAGAAAACCCGGGAGGAAGTGCTGGAGCGGACCGACTGGGCCGTCCGTCACGCGAAGAAGTATACGTCGGACGTGGAGTTTTCCGCCGAGGATGCCTCCCGCTCCGATGTGGCCTACCTCTGCCGGGTGATTGAATGCGCCATTGACGCCGGAGCCACAACGGTGAATATCCCCGATACCGTCGGGTACGCGATTCCCGAAGAGTTCGGCCGTCTCATCGCCACCCTGCGGCAGCAGGTGAGCAACATCGACCGGGCGGTGATCAGCGTTCACTGCCACAATGATCTGGGGCTGGCTGTGGCCAACTCCCTGGCGGCGGTCCGCAGCGGGGCCCGGCAGGTGGAGTGCACCATCAACGGTCTCGGAGAACGGGCGGGGAACGCCGCCATGGAGGAAGTGGTGATGGCGCTTCGGACGCGCAAAGATTTCTTCGGTGCCGACACCAACATCCAAACGGAAAAGATCTTCCAGAGTTCCAGACTGGTAAGTGATATCACGGGCATGGTGGTCCAGGCCAACAAGTCGGTGGTCGGGGCCAACGCCTTTGCCCATGAATCGGGTATTCATCAGGATGGTTTTCTCAAGAAGCAGGAAACCTATGAAATCATGACGCCCGAGTCCATCGGTCTCTCCCAGAGCCGGCTGGTGCTGGGTAAGCACTCGGGGCGCCACGCCTTCCGGGCGCGCCTGGAGGAGATGGGCTACCGCCTGAGCGAAGATGAGGTCAACCGGGGCTTCGAGCGGTTCAAGACGCTGGCCGACGCGAAAAAAGAGATCTTTGATGAGGACATCATTGCCCTCATCGCCGAAGAAGTTTATCGGATCCCCGATATCTTTGAACTGGAAATCGTGGAAGCCCACACCGTCTGGGGGCAGCCGCCCCGTGCCCGTGTGCGGATGAAGGTCGACGGCAAAGCTGTCGAAAGGGAAGCGACGGGAGACGGGCCCGTGGATGCGGCCTACTCGGCCATTAAGGAGATTGCCGGCAACGATTCCCCGCTGGTCGGCTACTTCGTCAAAGGAATTACCGGAGGCACCGACGCCCAGGGAGAAGTCACCACCCGGGTGAAGGCCGGCGACCAGATTTTCATCGGCCAGGGGGCCGACACCGACATCATTGTGGCATCGGCCAAGGCCTACGTGAATGCCTTGAACAAGCTGGAGCATTGGCGTCGAAACCGAAAGGGAAATTGAAAGCCTGCCGGCTTCTTTGGGACTGGAGAGAACTATGGGAATGACTATTACCGAGAAGATTCTGGCGGCTCACACCGCAAAGGAGCGAATCGAACCGGGTGAGCTGATTACCGCCAAGGTCGATATCGCCCTGGCCAATGATATCACCGCGCCGATTGCCATCAAGAAGTTCAGGGAATCGGGAGCCAAAAAAGTCTTTGACAAGGACTTTATCGCCCTGGTGCCCGATCACTTTTCTCCCGCCAAGGACATTGAATCGGCGGAGCAGTGCAAGATGCTCCGTGACTTCGCCCGGGAGCACGATCTGACCCACTATTTTGAGGTGGGAGAGATGGGGGTTGAACATGCCCTCCTGCCGGAACAGGGCATTGTGGTTGCCGGCGACGTGGTCATCGGTGCCGACTCCCACACCTGCACCTACGGCGGCCTGGGCGCCTTTTCCACAGGGATGGGCTCCACCGATCTGGCGGCGGCTTTCATCACCGGTGAGACCTGGTTCAAAGTACCCGAATCGATGAAGTTCATCTACAGGGGCAAACTGAAGCGCTGGGTCGGCGGCAAAGACCTGATCCTTCACACCATCGGTGACATCGGTGTCGACGGCGCCCTCTACCGGGCCATGGAATTCACCGGGGAAGTCATCGATGGACTCCCCATGTCCCACCGGCTGACCATGGCGAACATGGCCATTGAAGCCGGCGGCAAGAACGGGATCATCGCGCCCGATGAAATCACGGAGCGCTATCTGACGAACCGCGCGAGAAGGAAGCCCCGTTTCTATCGGAGTGACGGCGACGCCGTCTACTGCGATGTCCGGGAGTATGACTGCGCCGGGCTCGAGCCCCAGGTTGCCTTTCCTCACCTGCCGGAGAATGTGCACCCCGTGGGGGAAGCGTCCCATATTACCATCGATCAGGTGGTGGTGGGGTCGTGCACCAACGGCCGGTTGAGTGATCTCAGGGAGGCGGCTATGGTGATTCGGGG
>CAYUBU010000232.1:0-2659 GCA_964443105.1 uncultured Nitrospirota bacterium | reverse complement strand
GCCAGGGGCATCGAAAGGTACATGGAGGACCAGGGGGTTGCCTCCCTGACGGATGTAGTCGGGAGCCTCATAGTTCCTCATTAGGTTTTCGGAAGATCTATCAGTGAACTACGGGATCCGTGACCCTGAAATGAAATTCCCTTCGTACAGAGTATGCAAGGTTTTCCTTCGTTCTTTGATCCCGGTTCTTTGATATGATCCGGGTTTGTGTCGGGTTCATTTGCGATCACGTTTACGTTCATACTCACCTGCGGCTGGTCCGGCAGGTTGCATGTGCCGCATCGAGACCGGAGAAACTGTTGATTTTAACCACTTTTGTTGTTAATCAGTTAAGGTAGAACTGTAAATCGGAGGGATATCGGTTTGGAGGAGGATCCCCCAAAAGGAGAGCGGGCCGGTGACTGGCGGACTGATGGTAGCACTTGACATGGACGATGCTCAGGAAGCCGCCCGTTTGGCCCGGGAGATCGGGCAGAAAGTAGCCGCGTTTAAAGTCGGCTCACAGCTGTTTTCCGGATCGGGACCTGAGGTCGTTAAGAGGATCAGGGAAGAGGGGGGGCAGGTCTTTCTCGACCTTAAATTCCACGATATCCCCAACACGGTCCAAAAGGCGGTGGAAGCTGTAAGGGGGCTCGGTGTCTCTTTCTTCACAGTTCATGCCTCGGGCGGAGCCCGGATGGTTGCCGCCGCCAAAGAGGCCGCTGGGGATGCCAGGGTTCTGGCTGTGACGCTTCTGACGAGTCTTGATAAAGAGGACGTTGAAGATATCGGGTTCCGGGAAGAGATAAAGGAGCAGGTTGTGCGCCTGGCACGTCTGGCCAGAGGAGCCGGCGCGGATGGAATTGTATGTTCCCCCCTTGAGGTGGCGCATCTGAGGCAGGCGCTTGACGACCAGTGTCTTCTGGTAACACCCGGCATTCGACCCGCCGGGGCATCCACCGACGACCAGGCGAGGATCTCAACTCCCGCCCAGGCCGTCAGTGCGGGGGCCGACTTCCTGGTTGTGGGCAGACCTATCGTCAAGGCCCAGGACAGGGTCCTGGCCGTTGAAAAGATTCTGAATGAAATGAGAGGGCCTCATTAGCTTAATGAAGGATGAAAGAGGGAGGATGTGATGGCGGAGAAAATTCTCATCGTTGAAGATAACATCGTGATTCTCACAATGCAGAAACAGATTTTTGAGATGGAAGGATATGAGATCGTGACGGCCCAGGAAGGGATGGATGCCCTCAAAAAAGTGCACGAGGAACAGCCCGATGTTGTCCTCCTGGACGTCAATATCCCGGGAATGAACGGGTTTGAGCTCTGCCGTCAGATCAAGGAGGACCCTTCTCTTTCCAGGATTATCGTGGTCATGATCTCCGCGGTGTATTACTCCGACGAGGATGCCAAAAAAGGGATGGCTATGGGTGCTGACGCCTATTTCACCAAACCCTATGAAAACGAAGTCCTCCAGAGCAAGATTAAAGAACTCCTGGAGAGCCGCGGTGACTGACAAACTTCTGGATATTTTCCGGGAAAAGGGCGCCTATCTGGATGGGCACTTCGGTCTGACCTCAGGAAAGCACAGCCCCATCTACCTGCAGTGTGCTCTTGTGCTTCAGCATCCGCCCATTGCCAGAGAGCTTGGCGGTGAATTGGCGAAGCTGGCGGGAGAAGGGATCGATCTTGTCGTATCACCTGCTGTCGGGGGGATCGTTATCGGGCAGGAGGTGGCCTTCCATCTCAACGCGAGAGCCATTTTTACCGAGAGAGTTGATGGAAAGATGTCCCTCAGGAGGGGTTTTTCCATCCGTCCGGGTGAGAAGGTCCTTGCTGTCGAGGATGTGGTGACCACAGGCGGGTCGTGCCGGGAAGCCGCGGATCTGGCAGTAGATGGGGGAGGGGACCTTGTTGCCACCGCTTCAATTGTCCACAGGTATGCCGACGAACCTGTCAATCCCACCGACAAACCGCACCACGCCCTGCTGAAGGTCCACGTTCCTGCTTACGATCCGGACCATTGCCCGTTGTGCAAGGCGGGAAATCCCTTAGAGAAACCGGGAAGCCGAGCATTGAAATAGCAGAAGAAAAAGCCTTAACGCAGAGGTCGCAGAGTTTTTTCACCAATCCGCAAAGTTTCGCAGAGAAAACCGGAATTTGGGTTTTTGCATAAAATAGATCCTGTTGGTCCTGTAAATCCTGTCAAAACCCCATACATTTTCACAGCTGCTGTGAAGGAAGTATCCCCTTTTTTTGCCTTCTACTGACGATGAAATACCCTGCCCTGAGCTTGTCGAAGGGTGACTTCTGACTTCTCTCTGGCTCATAAAACAGAAACCCCTTGACAAATAAGGGGAAAACAACCTAACCTTAACCGTAAGCGGAAATTATCACTTAACACTTAAGGGTGAGGGTGACGATGTCGAATCTTGTGAAGCGCAAAGATATCTGCCGCATCCTGGGAATCTCTCCATCCAAAGTCAACTTCTACACAACCCAGGGTCTGTTTCCCCTGGAAGGGAGAACCCAGGGAGGGTACGGGCTCTACGACCTGGAAACCATTCAGGGACGGTACAAACGGATCAGCGACCTGAAGGACGAGAGGCTGACTATCGCGGAGATCCGCGATCAGATTCTCGAAGAGGAGAAGGAACGGAATCAGTTCCTTGAACTGCAA
>CAYUBU010000231.1:0-11887 GCA_964443105.1 uncultured Nitrospirota bacterium | reverse complement strand
ATTGAGCAGCGGCGGGATTGCCCGGGGGTCGTTCTTTGACGAAAGGTCAGCGCTGGCAGCCTTGGAGCCCGACAGACTGTCCAGAATCAATTGCCCCAGAGGTTCATTCAGTTTTCCCAGAGATCGGGCTGCAGACCGGCGCACTTTCAGGTTGTCATACCCCAAGGCGTTGATCAGCGGGACGATTACTCCGGGGTCATCGAATTCGCCCAGGGTTTCAGCCACATATCCCCGGGTCTCCGAATCGCCCTCCTCCAGGATCCTGACGAGAGGCGGCACAGCGGCGGGGTCGCCGATCATTCCCAGTGTTCTAATCGCCGAGACACGTGTAACGGCATTCCAGCTATCGAGGGCGTGGACCAGGGGCGGGAGGCTGCGGGCGGCGCGCTTCTCGGCCAGTACCTGAGCCGCGCGATCGGAACCCTGGAGACACTCGTAAATCAATTGGCCTAAGGGCTCGCCCAGTTTTTTCAGTGCCGTGGCTGCGGCCTTCCGCACAGCGTCATCGTTGTCGCTCACGGCAAGAAGCAGGGGATCCAGATTTCGCGCGTCGGCCCACTTGGCGACATCCTCGGGGCTGGCGCCGAAACTTGTGACGGCAACCGCCAAGCCAATGCTCACCAGGAACATAATGAGACCAAAGATTTGGGGAATGGGCTCAGCGAAAGGCCGGGTAAATCGGGCCAAGTCTTGTGAGACAAAAGCCCTGCCGGGCTTGAGGACCCTTTGAACCTTCTCTTGTCTTCCTAAAAGCCTCATCACCCGAGTTTCCATGTCGAACTTTTGGTCTGTATTCGATCCATCTGAGTCGGCGTATCATTCCATTAAAGGGCCTGTATGAAGAGCCGACGAGCCATGGCAGTCAAGTACCCTTTTCACTCATATCATAAATCAGCGTTGTTGTCGGGAAAAAGGTGAGAAAGCCATTGGGCCGTGCCCTTCGATGGTGCTGCAGCAGGACCGCGGTTTTGCCGTCACGGCCTGCAAACTCATCTTGTGGCCTGCCGTCTTCTGCGCCATGAAAGCGCTGTTTCGGCCTGTGGTCGATCACATGGTGCACCGGGTAACGATCTTCCGGATACCGGACAGCAGCCACTGCCAGTCTCTATAATAGCGTTGGAGGATTGGTCCCGGTGAACTGTCCATGATCGGAGAGAACAGGGTTGCCTCAGCCCAGGCCAAGGATCTTAGAATAGATGGCGCTCATGTTTTCAGCGATATTCTTAAAGTCAAGCTTGAGCGCCCGTTCCCGTGCGGCTTTCGCCTTTCCTATCTGATCTTCCCGATCATTCAAATAATGCAACACCCCTTCGGCGAGGGCCTCGGCATTTCTTGGAGGACAAAGGGTTCCAACATCCTCCGTAATATATTCCCCAATGCCCCCGACACGGGTCGCTACAATCGGCAGGCCTGAAGACATGGCTTCAAGCATTGCGTTATTGGCCGTGGCCGAGGCAAATGAAAAAAGAGCGACCTTTGCTCTCTGAAGCGATTCCAGGAGCTTGTCGTCGCTGACCTTGTCCAGGTATTGAATCCGGCTGTCCTCCAGGCCTTTGAAATAGAATTTTTCGGAAGTCCGGGTACCAATCGCAATAAACTTTACCGACGGGTTGGATTCCCAAACGAGACCTATGGCTTCTCGTAGTGTTTCAAAATCCCGAAGGTGCGACCCGACGGTAATACAGACGGGCTCATCACGGTTCCCTTGCGCGGGTCTGAAGAATTCCGTATCGACCCCGTGGGGAACGACAAAAACACGCTCCCCCGGGAGGAACTCTTCAAAATAAGAGCGCTGATCCTCACTGACCAAGATTACTCCGTCAAGTTTTCTCGCCACCCGTTCCACGGCACCCAGTTCTTTCAAATCATTGACTGGTTGATGGAACGAGGCAACCAGAAAATTGTCGGTTAAGCGATGGGCGTGACGGAGCAGCCAAAGGTCAGAATCACCATAGAGAATATGGTACAAAGATTTCCGGTGCCGCACCATGTGTTGGAAGGCCCCCCATTCTGTCAGGTGCGCCCCAATCGAATACCACGGATGGCGTGTCATTTTTGCGAAGAATTGATTGAGAGCCCAACCTGCAGGGCCAAGGGTCCAACGAAAATTCACGGGCGGGCTCAAGAAACTGCCTACATGCCGGCCGAACTGCTCATAGCCCGAGTGCTGCGCATGATGCTGATACCGGAGTCCGATAAAATAGACCTTTTTTGATAACACGGCTGACATTTCTCACCCATCGTGATCGAGAGGCCTTCCAGGCCCGACAGACGATGCCATCTCTTCTCTTCAATGCCACCAGGCCGGCGATGCGGCATGGAGCTGCTCCGCTTCGGTTCCAGCTTACCAAAAACGGTCCACCTGGATCAGGAGTAGCGCTTGCGAATTGCTTTCGTCCGCCTGACCGATCGGGGATAGGCGATCGCAAGGCCGACAAGACCGCCCCAGATTTCAGCCAAAATCAAGTCGGGAGCCGAAACGTTCTTCCCCGTCAGACTTTTTCTCAATTCCTGGAACTGATGCTTGGTCCACCAGGCCACCAGTCGCCTCAGATTTGGACGCTGGGCGGGGTCATGCATATAAGACTTGACCACAAAGGCCATTAATCCCTGCCCCCAGCTGCGGCAGTATTGATTGCGCAGCTGCCGGTAGTGGCGCCGGTGGCGGTGGAAGACCAGAAACTGGGGCTCATAAATCAGCGGATAGCCGCCTCGCACGACACGATAGAGCATATCTGTGTCCCCCCCGCCGGGCAATGACGCCCCCGTATCCAGGGCTTCATCAAAACCACCCAGTTCGACGAGAACGCTTCTGCGGAAAGCCATGTTGCAGCCCGTACCGAATTTTCCGCCGATACAGGGATAGAACGGATGGCCCGGTAACGTTCGGCCGTAGCGCAACGTTGTAAAACTCTTTTCAAAACCGCCGCGACGCTCAAACAAGATCTGGGCATCGGTCACGAGTTCAGAGGGAAGCACCAGGCCTGTGACGGCTCCGGCATCGGGATGTTCACGAAGTGCTTTTTCGATGCCCGTAAGCCAGTGGCGGTCGACGGTAACGTCGTCGTCAATGAAAGCAATGAGGTCGGTCGTCGATTCCTGGACCGCCCGATTACGGGCGAAGTTCAGCCCCGGTTTGGGTTCGGCCGCATAGTGCACGCCGGTGACCGACCGAACCACTTCATGTGTCTCCCTGCTGGAAGATGCGTTATCCACAACCAATATTTCAACGCACCGTTCAGACTGTTCCGAGGTCACATCCAAGAGCTGCTTCAGACAGCGGGATATTTCCCGGGGGTTGTCTTTCGTGCAGATCGCCACTGTGAGCGAAGGCAGCTTGCCAGGGGATGACGCTTCCTGATAGTCTGCGTGATCGTTCTCAAGAAAGGTCTGAAGATTAACCTCCGATTCCACGATGTCAGCCAAATCGCTCGCCGTTAGGGTGGTTCCTGGCGGTATCTCACGCAGTAGAAAAGTGACGGGTCTTTGTCTGTGGCGCACTAAAATTGCAATCCCGTTCTCTTCCTCTGATGTGACAATAGTGGGCCAGGGTTCTGTAATCTCGATATCGTTTATGGAATAAGTCATGTTCGTTTTCTTGTGTGTGCTTTTCCCTTCATGAGTTGAGCCGGTCTATTGCAGCAGGTCCTCGGGGTCCTGACTTGATTTATTCAGCTTTCTCTTCAGTGCCCCAAGGACAACAGCGGGCAGGGCTCTCAGTACTTGGGGAAGGGCCAAGTTCCGGGGTTCCGCCGCTGCCTTGAATTTCTCTGCTTCCCCAATGAAGTGCTCGGCGGCGGCCTTGTGATCCTCCGCTTCCTTGATGTAATGTTCGGCCTTCGCCTTGTGCTCCTTCGTTTCTTTTTTAAGGTCTGCGACTTCCGCGATGTACTGCTCCGCCTTGCTTCGCTGGGATTCGGCTTCTTTTTTGCATTTCTCCGCTTCCTTGATGTAATGCTCGGCCTTCGTCTTGTGCTCCTTCGTTTCTTTTTTAAGGTCTACGACTTCCGCGACGAACAGCTCCGCCTTGCTTCGCTGGGATTCGGTTTCTTTTTTGCATTTCTCCGCTTCCTCGATGTAATGCTCGGCCTTCGCCTTGTGTTCCTTCGTTTCTTTTTTAAGGTCTGCGACTTCCCCGATGTACTGCTCCGCCTTTGCCTTGTGCTCCCGTGTTTCGGCCTTCAGTTTTTCCGCCTCCGCAAAGTAGAGTTCCCCTTTGGTCTGGGCATCTTGCAGTTCCGAGAAAGACTTATCGCACGCAAGGACTGTTTCCCCATGTTTCTCGCTGAGGGTTGAGTAAGGTTTCGGGTGAACAATCGACAGTTGACCCGAGTTTGTTTTCTCACGCTCCAGGCGCAGGCAGCCGATGGAGTCCAAATGGTCCTGCTGGGCGAAGAACATGATATTCTGGGCATACCAGAATTCTATCGTGTCATTTTGCCAAAGATGCTTGCGCAAGCTATCAATAGCCACGAATCCTCGGGTTTCGAACAGCTTCACCCAATAATCGGGCCACTGTTCGTTAACGTGGTTCGTGCCGCCCTGAAAAGGAATCGCCGCGGAGAAGAGAATGACGGGGCCTAGCTGTGTCAAGGAGTCAACAAAGGTTTCAGCAGATGCCGCCGGGAGGTGCTCACCCACCTCCAGAGATACGACAAGATCAAACTGTCTGTTTATCCGCAAAGGCTTCGTGAGGTCATGGGCGAGGAATTCTGTTGCCGGAACTTCCAGCGTTGCTCGATCCACGTAATCGCCGTCAATCCCCAAAACATCGGTGACCCCATGGTCTTTGAATATAGAGAGCCAAGTGCCTGTGCCGCAGCCCACGTCTACCAAAGATTCAGGGTTGATCTGCTCCAAGACAAGGGGCACAATGACCTTCGCCGAGTTTCTGGCACCCTCACGGTGCTCATCGAAGAACTCACTCATGTATTCCGGGGCCATGTGTATGTCATCCACCCTGATAACCTTAATGCACTGCTTTTCAGCAATCGTCGAAGATTGGCGATGGCCGCCCTTTCCTGTCCAATCCTTTCTTGAACCGGGGTTATTATCGAATGCGCTGTGTCCTATCCCATCTCTTGGGTATACGCTTGGAGGACCCTGTCGATTTCTCCCTCCAGACGTACGTGGCCCCGATCCAGCCAGACAGCCCGGGAACAGAACGTCCTTAACATATTGAGATCATGTGAAACAACAACCATGGTTCCGCCTTGTGCCTGGAAGTCCCTGAGGCGAGCCAGACAACGCTCCTGAAATGTGCGATCTCCCACGGCCAGGACCTCATCCAGAAGCAGAATGTCCGGAGCGGCGCACACCGCCACGGCGAAGGCTAGGCGGGCCTGCATGCCCGAAGAGTAGTACTTGATGGGCATGTCCATGAAACCCTCAATCCCCGAGAATTCAACGATTTCCTCTCGGTGCATGGCCAACTGCTTGTGGGACATGCCCATAACGGCGGCGTAGAGTTCTACGTTCTCGGCTCCCGTCAGCTCTGCATGGAAGCCGGCTCCCAGTTCGATCACAGCGGCCAGACGTCCGAACGTATCGACTGTTCCCGCGGTGGGGGAATATATCCCGGCCATGAGGCGTAACGCCGTGCTTTTGCCGCAGCCGTTCGATCCGATGAGCCCTACCGCCTCACCCCGGTTGACTCGAAGGTTGAAACCCTGAAGCGAGAATTGGGTCCGTCGGATATGAATCGGCTTTCGCTGAACAGATCGAATGAACCACTCTCGAATGGAAGTGGTCCTGTGTTCGTAGAAATAGAAATCCTTGACCACGTTCTCGCACAGGATAGCCGGTTGCATGTTTCTCTCAGGCGACCTCGGTGCAGACGTCTTTAAAACGCTTGAATATTCCATAACCGATCACACAGGTTCCTAGGGCGCTCGCGGCAACCCCGAGCAGCAGGGAAGTTGAGGGCCAAGCTCCTTCATAGAGAACAATACGGAACAACCTCAGCAACCCCACGATCGGGTTGAGGTGGTAATAAACCAGAGCCTGTTCCGGGATCATGGACACGGGATAAAATACCGGTGACAGATAGAAAAGGCTTGTAATGACAATGGGTAAAGCATGCTGTACGTCGTAGAACATGACCGCGATCACGGCCACCGGGGCCATGAGCCCAACGGCCATCACCAACTGCATCAGCACCAGCAGCGGTAATAGGACAAGGCTCGGCGGTACGGTATGATGATGGAAAACCAGTAACACCAGTATCACAATGGTGATCTCCACAAGATACTCAACGAGCTTGGAAATTGACGCGCTCAAGATGAGTACCTCACTGGGGAAGGGTACGCTCCGCCCCAGTGACGCATGATCCCGCAGGATGGTGGTCGCGTGATAGAGTGAGAGTTGAATAAAGTTCCAAACGAAGAAGCCACTGATCAGAAAGGCCCAATAATTGGGAATCTGAATACGAATGACATAACTGAAGACCGACACGAGAACGGCCACCATAAGCATGGGGTTCAGCAGCGTCCAGACCAGGCCCAGGGCCGATCGCTGATACTTAACCTTCAGATCTCTTACGACCAGATTACGGAGCAGCTCACGGTACTGCCAGAGTCTATGCAGCGGCCGCCTGTTGCGTTCGGCTGAGGTATATCTTGGGCAATCTGTTTTATCCACATCATCTCCCGGTGCTGTCGGCCGCCTGCGGTGACCCCGGTGCGGCCAGTTGATGGGCCAGGCGCCGGGCAG
Organism: uncultured Nitrospirota bacterium; assembly: GCA_964443105.1. Lineage (GTDB taxonomy): Bacteria > CG2-30-53-67 > CG2-30-53-67 > CG2-30-53-67 > CG2-30-53-67 > CAYUBU01. The sequence continues at coordinate 5,176 of CAYUBU010000231.1, read as the reverse complement.
CCGAATAGGAAACCAGCCCTCGCCAACAGAAGAACCACAGCCGCAGAAGTTCTCTCACCGTCAGTGGATCGCTGTTCGCGGCGCGACGGGCAATCCGGACCCCTGGTTTTGCCAGACGCCACAAAAGGAAAGAGAAGACGCCCATCTTCTTAATGCCGCCGGTATTTTGGAGCGATTTTACAAGCACGGCAACGAGTGCCCGATTGTGTTCCAGAATCTGCAGTACCGCGCCGGCCCTGTCTGCGCGATGTTCGTGCCGGGCCTTGACCTTGGGCTCATACACGATTTCAGATCCCGCGTTTAGAACCCGCCACAGCATATCAAAATCCCCTCCCCCTGGAAGGGGAGGTCCCATGTCCAATCCTTCATCGAAGCCCCCGAGTCTGAGAACGAATTCTCTTCTAACGGCCATGCTGCACCCGCTGCCGACGCTATTCGCCCAGGCAATGAGGGGAGCCGGAAAACCGTGCAGCCGGCGGCGCCTGTCATGGGGGAGTCGAATGGTGCGTTCCCCCCGGCCAAAGCCGCCATTCGCTTCGACAAGCAGCTCTCCCTCGGTTCCCTGGGTGAGGGCATCCACTTTGCCGGTCACGATCACGACCTGTGGATTGTTCTGAAATACCGTTGCTGTCTCATAAACCCAGTCTGGATCGGCTACGGCGTCATCGTCCAGAAATGCGACGATGTCCGCTTCCGTTTCCCGAAGGCTGCGGTTCCGGGCGAAGTCGAGGCCCGGAAGCGGCTCTTGCACATAACTCACAGATGGAAAATCCTTCTGCACGAGTTTTCTGGAGGCATCATCCCCGGGCGCGTTGTCGACGACCAGGATTTGCGCAGGGGGCTCCACCTGTGCGATCAGAGATTTCAGGGCGCGGCGCAGCTTTTCAGGACGGTCACGGGTGCAGATGACGGCACAGAGTTGGTTCGCTTCGCGCATCAGTGATCCCCGATTCTGACCCAACATTGGATGTGTTACCAAGCGGGCCGAGAACGTTGTTCGTGTTTAGAAGCCTTTTTGGACTGCATCCAGCGTATGCCTCCCACAGTCATTCCCGCGACGTATGCGAGTCGGGATACAAGGATCAGGGGCAGCATCAGGAGTGGTTCGAGCACCCGGGCTTGTGTCCAGCAGGCAAGAATATAAGCGGTATGGGCAAAAGCCAAGGGGATGCTGCCGATAATAAGGAGCCTCGGGTATTTGTAAAGCCAGGCCATCCGCGATGCCGGGACCTGTGATTTGCTTTCGATGGCAGTATATCCCCAGCGGTAGTTTCTCACAAGAAGATTTCTGAAGCCCGGACGGTTGTAATGACAGGCGATGGCCCGGGGCTCGAAATAGATTTGATGCCCGGCCTCCCGCAATTCTCCAAGCCATCCTCTCTCCTCGTTGGTGTGGGACAAAGGCGGTTCTTCGCTGAATCCTCTTGTCTCCATGAACGCCTCCCGCCGGACACTCAAATTCGCCGGCGGGTGGTGCGGCACCGGACCGGGGGGCCTCTTTTCATGGACCAGATAAGCGCCGCAGTAGTAGTCGCAACGGGCCAGCGGTGGAAGATCCGCCGGCATAGAAAGTGCGCCTCCGACCACGGCCGCTCCGCCGGCATGGGCGCGAAGGATCGCTCCAAGCCAACCCTCAGTGATAAGGCAATCGGCGTCCAGGAATATGAGCGGGTCGCCGGAAGCGGCTTTTGCCCCGGCATTCCGCGCAGCGCCGGGATTGCCGTGAGCAGGGCTTTTCTGAAACGTCAAAACGGTGGCACCGGCGGCCTTGGCCTTCTGCGCCGTGTCGTCAGACGAGCCGTCGTCCACGACGATGACCTCCATCTCTGTGCCCGGTCTACGGTGTCGGAGAAGTGACGCCACCGTGAGCCCTATTCCGGGGCCTTCATTCCGCGCGGGGATAATGACCGACACCCGCGGGAAAACCTGTTCCTCATAGGGGGCTTCGGTTCTATTTTTGTGTTTCATGGGGCATACCATTAAGAAGACAACTTCTGCTGCCAGGGCTGGACGGCGCAGCGCTTTCCCCTCTCCTGTAAAGGTTGCTCACGAGACATGCGTCTCCGATACTCTCCGGCTAGAATACCGCAGCTGCCGAGCATCCCAAAGGTTGACGAAACAACTCAGGCCGACTATACTAACCTCTCCACACGCCGTCCAATGGCGCCGCGGGAGTGGATTGCCAGGACAGCTGCCTTGAAGGCCTGGTGGTTCAGGTTTTCCTTTGCGTACGTCTGGGCCGCCTTACCGAGCAACTCGGCCTCGGCACGATTCTTGAGAACCTTCACGATTCCCCGGGCCACGGCCTCGGGCGTTGGTTGTACCAATACAGCCAGACCATCATCCAATACTGTGCGATGGCAGGGTGAATCAGTGGCCACGATCGGTCTGCCTGAGGCCATGTATTCAAAGACCTTCAGGGGAAGGTTGCTGCAGCTCTCCCGGGGTGAAACGAGGACATCGGCCATAGCCAGGTAACGGCGTATGGCCTGCTTGGGCTGCCGCGGGATCTGAATCAACCGGCCTGCGTCCTTAGTTTGTTTTGCCCCGTTACTTGCCCCGACAAGCACGAAGACCGCCTCCGGTATCTCTTTGAGTACGTGGGGCAGTGCATCGGTCAGTTTGGACACCCCCTGATAAGGTTCGAAATTGCCGCAATAGAGGACGATAGGGGATGCCTCGGTGATGTCCAGTTCCCGGCGCAAGGTCCGAACGTCTTCCGGCGGGACATCGGCCCATTCACTGGAGAAGCGCCACTCCTGGACGCGCACAGTGGGATCGATGCTCCGGACCAGGGGGTCCAGTCCGGCACTGCAGACCACAGCGTCAACGTTATGTATGAGCCATCGCTCAAAGGCACGGAGGATCCTGTGAACACCTTTGGTACGGCATAGGGAAAATTCACGCATCTGTTCCGGCAGACTGGCCTGCATGTCGTAAATCACCGGGATGCCCCGCCGCCTGCCGAAAAAGGCTGCCGGAAAAGCCGCTTCTTCCACAGCATGGATGCAGTCGTATCGATTCTGTCGGAGTAAACGCCACAGCGCCGCAGTCAACGCGATATCCAGGAGAACCTTTCTGAATGAAAAGCCGATGGGGACATCGCCTATGCCGAAGATTTTACCGACCCGAAAAGTGCGCAATCCGGGCAGGTCGACCTTTTGCCCGATGGCATAGGTAAGCAGGTCGACTTGCCTTCCGTCTTCACTGAGTGCCTCCAGTACCTGGCGGACGGCGATGGGGGTTCCCCTGTCCTCATAGAAAGGCTGGGGAGCGACGATCAGGGTGCGCGTTTGTTTACTCAAAGCGGTGGTGCCCTCCGGAATTTCGGACTCCTGGGTGGTTCATCATCGGTTTCTCTTCCCTGGGACAGCGACCCGGTCTTGCCGTCCCCTGTCTCTATCCCGTGGGTCCAGACAGAGGGGCGGGCATGCAATTTTTGGAAAGCCCATTTGCCGAAGGAATACATTGCAATAATTGTTCCAACAGAATATGAGGCCGGTTTTGCCTGAGGAAGGCCATGAATTAGCCCCTGAAGCAAGATTGGAATATAAAAAAAAACGACAGGTGCTGCCCCGCACTTTCCCCGTATGGCAAAAAAAGCGAGCTAATTCAGCACCTTGATTGGTGTAAAGTATTCCTTCACCTCTTCCCCGACTCAGCGGGAACTTCCGTCATTCCGGCAAGTGGGATGTCAGGAGCCCCCCTCCACCACCGGAGCGAACGCGTTGGACCGCGCGCTGTTTTCCATGGCTGACGCAAAGGTTGCTCAAATCTTATCATTTGCTCTCCCCCGTGTCAAAGAATTGGTGACGTCCTGAATTGGTGACGTCCAAACTGTCTCGGGCGCTCGTTACCTTCGGGACGAAGGCCATGGAGAAGACCCAATCCTGCCGGAGTCGCAGTACCTCATCATTACCACAACAATCTTGGTGCCTCCCGTTCAGTGGGAACTGCGCGGCTCTCACCCAAGATCCCGCAGGGCTTCTCCGCCTAATCTCCCTTCACCGGCGCGCTCTCTTAAATTGCCATTTGATTGCATCAAATAGTTGACGGGTGTTGGTGCTTCATGTATAAATGCTGAACTTTCTTGGGCCAAGAAACCCCGATTCCATTGAGGCAGTTCCGGTTTCTTCATTTCTTCCATGACATGGGACTTGTGAAAAAGAGGAGGAGAGCTATGTTCGTCAGCAAAAGCTGGATTCAAATCGCCCATGGGTTGCCGTCGGCCCGTTATGGCCTCTTGGGATTAGCGGTTTTCCTGGGACTCGCCTGCTCCTCCAGTCAGCTGTTCGCCGCAGATGAACCGTTGAATCAGTGGACCGGCAACGTCGATTTGAGCCTCATTACAGCAACGGGGAACACGAAGACCCGAACGGGGAGCGCCAATGCCATTGCAAGCAAACGGACCGGGATTTCCTGATCGGCGAGGCCGGCGTGGCCTATGTGCGCGAGAACAGAGAAGACGGCACGGAAGGGTTTCCCGAGGGGCGGCTCTTTGGCCGTTATGAACACCTCTTTCGTGAGGGTGTTAAATTCGTTCAGGAACTGGAATATCTTCAGGATCTGAGCCTCATGAAAAACTACCGCGTCCGTTCGCTCACGGGGCTTGAAATGGCCATCAACACGCGCTGGGCCCTCAAGACCGCCCTGAAGGTCCACTTTGACAACGATCCGACGCCAGGTTTCAGGAAGACCGATACCATCACCGAAACGTCCCTGGCCTACAAATTCTAGGAACGTCAATTTTTGTCTTGCATTAAAGAAATGTTTCGCTATAATAAAGCCTTTTCGTCAAAGGAGCCTAGGCGAGGGTCACCATGAAAGAGAAGATTCACCCCAAGTACGAAGCGTCGGCCATTACCTGTACCTGCGGTAACGTCATCGAAACCCGGTCAACCCGGAAGGAACTGAAGATCGAAATCTGTTCCAGCTGTCACCCTTTTTATACGGGCCAGCAGAAGATCGTCGATACGGAAGGCCGGGTGGAAAAATTCAAGAAGAAGTACGGCATCAAGTAGGATCAAAAAGCCCGGGATGTTCCGGGCTTTTTTTCCTGGAGACGGCAACCCGTTTTTTCATCCTCTATTTTCAACCGTTCTTTCCGTTACACCGCCCCGTTCTCTTCCATTTTTAAGATGAAGCTCCTGAAGGCGTCAATTTGCATTTCCCTTGG
>CAYUBU010000230.1:0-4049 GCA_964443105.1 uncultured Nitrospirota bacterium | reverse complement strand
GCGCCTATATCTGCGGTGAAGAGACGGCCCTCCTGGAGTCCATCGAAGGGAAGAAGGGGTGGCCCAGGGTGAAGCCGCCCTTTCCGGCGTTGGAAGGGCTGTTCGGCTGTCCCACGGTGATCAACAATGTGGAAACGCTGGCCAACGTTCCCCACATCCTCTGCCACGGGGCCAACTGGTTCGCGGCCCTGGGGACCATGCGCAGTGGGGGGACCAAGCTCTTTGCCATCAGCGGCCGGGTGAACCGCCCCGGGCTCTATGAACGTCCCATGGGCTTCCCTTTGCTCCGATTGATTGAAGAAGATGCCGGCGGGGTGATCGGAGGCAAAAAGATCAAAGGGGTAATCCCCGGCGGCGCCTCCTGCCCTGTGCTCGGTCCCGACGAGATTGACGTAAAGATGGACTATGATTCCCTGGCGAAGGCGGGTTCCATGCTCGGATCGGGAGGTGTCATCGTTTTTGACGAAGACACGTCCATGGTGAAAGCCTTATGGAACCTGGAAAAGTTTTTTGCCCATGAATCCTGCGGTCAGTGTACGCCATGCAGGGAAGGGACCCGTTGGATTGTCCAGGTCCTCTCCCGGATTCTGCAGGGTAAAGGGAATCCCGAGGACCCCGATCTGCTGATCGATATTGCAGACCACATGGCGGGCCGGACCATCTGCCCCCTGGGCGAGGCGGCTGCGGGGCCTGTGAAGAGCTTTGTAACCAAGTTCAGGCACGAATTTCAGCCTCTCTCTTGACCGGCGACCTATGGGACGATGACCGTTCCTGAGGGAGGATGGCGCAGGTGGTAATTTTGGCGGAACCCGACGAATGCCCAAGCTCACCATAGATCAGAAGACCATCGTTGTGGAGCCGAATATCCCGGTGATCGAGGCGGCGGACCGCCTCGGCATTCACATCCCCCGGTTCTGTTACCATCCCGGCCTCTGCGCCGCGGGGAGCTGCAGAATGTGCATGGTGGAGATCGACAAAATCCCGAAACTCCAGACCGCCTGCACGACCCCCGTGGTCGACGGGATGGTTGTCCGTACAGACAGCGATGTGGTTCGGGACGCCCGCCGAAGCATCCTGGAATACCTGCTGATCAATCACCCCATCGATTGCCCCATCTGCGACAAGTCGGGCGAATGTCTCCTTCAAAACTATTATATGGATTACGGCCTCTACACGAGCCGATACCTGGGGGAGCGGTGGAAGAAACGGAAGGTTTTTGTTCTGGGGCCCACCATTGTCATGGACGAAGAGCGATGCGTTCTCTGTTCCCGTTGTGTCCGCTTCTTTGAAGAGGTGTCGAAAGTCCGGCGCCTCGGGATATTCGAGCGCGGGGCCGACTCGCTTCTTTCCACCTATCCCGGCGAAACACTGGAAGACCCTTACTGCGGCAACATCGTGGATCTCTGCCCCGTGGGCGCCCTGACGGACCGGGATTTCAGGTTCGAGCAGCGGGTCTGGTTCCTCAAGCAGGGGGCGTCCATCTGCCCCTTTTGTGCCCGGGGATGCAATATCATCGTTGACTACAACGCCGACCCCATCATTCAGCTCAACGAGAAACGGGTTTACCGTTTCCGGCCCCGCCCGAACCCCGAGGTCAACGATTACTGGATCTGTGACATGGGACGCTACGCCTACAAAACCCTGGATGCCGAAGCCCGGGTGACGGAACCGCTGCTGCGGGAAGGCAAACGTCTCACCGCTGTGGCCTGGGACACGGTGCTCAAGAGGGCGGCCATGCGGATCAAAGAGGTGGTGGATCACGAGGGACCTCAAGGGATCGGACTTATCATTTATCCTTCAGTGACCTGTGAAACAGCACGGGTCGCGGGCAAACTTTTTCTCGATCATCTCGGGGTTGAAAACGTGGCCCTCGGTTTCCCTGTCGATCCTTCCGGGTACGAAGACGACGTGTTGATCCGGAAAGACCGCTTCCCCAACCGTCAGGGTCTCGCCAAGGCGTTTCCGTTGGCGGCTGCGCCGGGCGGCGCTGAAGCGGTTCTGGACGCCTGGCAGTCGGGACGCATCAGGCTCCTCTACGTCATGGGTGACGATCTTCCGGTACTCTTGGAGCCCCGGGAATCTTCGATCATTCCGCCCTCCAAGGGGATCGTGATTCTCCAGAAGAGTACCGCCGGTCCCGAGGATGACACCGCCCGCATGGTGCTGCCATCGGCCATGTTCGCCGAGGAAAAGGGATCTTTTATCAACTTTGAAGGGAAGCACCAGTGTTTTGATGCAGTCCTCCAACCCCCCGGGGAGGCGCTGCCGGGCAGTGAGATCCTGACACGCCTCGCGGAAGGTCTGGGATTCAGTGTCGCCGAGGGATGGGAGGCCGACGGCACGCAGGATGGGAATAAACCGGTAAACGAAGACGACGGTCCCGATTAGCCGGGGAGGCAGGGAGTCGTCATGGGAGCCCGTAGAACTCCATGGATGTTTTGATTAGTCTGGTCAAAATTTTTCTGATGATCGGTTTTCTGATGACCCTGGGTGTGCTCTTGACCTGGGTGGAACGAAAGCAGAGCGCCCTCATGCAGGACCGCATCGGTGCCAACCGTGCCGATATCTTCGGCCTCCGAATTATGGGGCTCTTTCATCCTCTGGCCGATGCGATCAAATTGTTGACTAAAGAAGATTTTATCCCCCCCTCGGGGAATCGGCTTGTCCACACCCTGGCACCCTTTATCGCCTTCACAACGGCTTTTGTCGGCTTTGCGGTGATTCCCTTTGGTCCACCGGTCCACATCCTGGGCCGGGAGATCCCCCTGCAGGTGGCTGATCTGAATATCGGGATTCTTTTCGTCTTTGTGGCGACAGGACTTTCCATCTATGCCATCATCTTCGCGGGCTTATCGTCGGACAATAAATACGGCATGCTGGGCGCTATTCGCGGCGCGGCCCAGACCATCTCCTATGAGGTGTCCATGGGGCTTGCCGTCATTGCGCTCCTGATGGTATTCGGGTCGCTCAAACTTTCCGAAATGGCTCTTGCCCAGGGAGGGGAGCTTTTCGGGATACTCCCCCGTTGGGGTGTTTTCCTCCAACCCCTCGGTTTCCTCATTTTTTTCACCGCGGCCGTGGCGGAGACCAAGCGGATTCCCTTTGACCTCCCTGAAGGAGAATCGGAAATCGTCGGATTTTTCGTCGAATACAGCGGTATGAAATTCGGACTTTTCTGGCTGGGGGAGTTTGTGGAAATCGTGGTCATGTCCGGTTTGATTGCAACGCTCTACTTTGGCGGATGGCAGGTTCCCTTTCTCACACCCGCGGGGTTTGCGTTTCCCGGAGGTGGGCAGATTGCGGTATCCTCAGGGCTCGTCGTCTTTCTTCAGGTGACCGCCTTTGTCGTCAAAGTCGCCTTCTTCTGCTGGCTGCAGATGCTTGTCCGCTGGACGCTGCCCCGGTTCCGGTTCGATCAGCTCATGAGGCTTGGTTGGAAGGGGCTGCTCCCTCTGGCCCTTCTCAACATTCTGGTAACGGGGATCGTGATTGTCATTTTGCAAGGATAGTCTGATGGCAACAGAGCAGTCAAAAAAGACCGGCTTGAACTTCCTGGAGCGTCTCTACTTCCCCGAAATACTCCGGGGGCTCTGGATTACAGGCTGGCATTTCTTCCGGAACCTCTTTGTCCATACCATGCACCGGTTTGGGCTCATGAAGAAGCGGGAAGCCGCGGTCACCATTTCCTATCCTGAGGAAGCGCGCCCCGTGGCCAGAGGGTACCGGTCACGGCACCGACTCTTGCGCAGGCCCGACGGGTCGCCCAAATGCGTGGCCTGTATGCTCTGCGCTACCATCTGTCCCGCCGAGTGCATCCATATTCGTGCCGGTGAAAGCCCCAATCCCGAGATCGAGAAGTTCGCCGTTGAGTTCGATATCGTCCTGGACCGTTGTGTTATGTGCGGGTTCTGTGAGGAAGCCTGCCCCGTGGATGCCATACGGATGGACACGGGTATTATTGAAATGGCCGCATACGACAGGAAAGATTTTCTCGACCGGCGCGATTTTCTCCTCAATCAGAAGCCCCAGAGCGAGGGGGAAGAGGAAGA
>CAYUBU010000229.1:0-16728 GCA_964443105.1 uncultured Nitrospirota bacterium | reverse complement strand
GTAGGGTCCTGCGAGTCCGACCTGCACCTCGTCGGCGTCAACCTGAACCACGTCTTTATCCCGGATATTGCATGAGTGATCGTCATGAGGGGCCGTAGAAGCAACACAGGCAATGGGTGCCAGGCAGGCCTGCCTGGCACCCTTATTCTGGCTGAAGACATATTGAAATATTTCAAGTGGCTCTGTTCGCAAATATGGTGAAGTATCGAGAGGGTCGTAGCGCGATCTTCTCAAGGCGCGCGACTGGGGCGTACCCCCTGCGGTACGTCGCAGAGAGCGCAACGCAGAGGAGGGCGCGCTACGGCACTCGAATACCTCAGTATTTGCGAATAGGGCCACCAGGTCAGAAAATCTTCTGTAACGCCGCATGTGGCAGGCTATCCGGCCTCGTAATAGATGGACTCATGCAATATTCGGGCTGGTCTGCGCCTCAGGCCGAGGGGAGGGTAAAATCGTTTTGAGCTTCTAAGGAAGGCCATATTCGTGAGATCGATCGTGGTCCCCCCCATCCTTGACAGGATGATCATTGCCATTTATATTCGAAATGTTTCCAGCAAAGACATAGCTGGTTGCGGCTAACTCTCTCGCATCAACTCTGTTTTTGACTGTCCCCGTCGGGGGTGTCCTGTGGTCATGTCGAGACCGGGTTCTCCGTCTGACATCCCATTGGAGAGGAGGCGACGCATGGCCGCTCCGAGAAGCAAATCCCTGCCAACCAAGCTATGGGTCGTCATTCTTTTCCTTCCTATACTCATGTTCATTTCGGTCGTTACAGTTGCCACTGGCGGCGATGAGGAATATCCTGCTCCTCCTCCCCCAGTATTGTCATCGGATATATTCCCGTGCTCAGGTTGTCATGCAGAGATGGAGCCGAATTCCACGAGACGGGAATTGGAGTTTCATACAGAGATTAAGATCATAGGACATGCAGAGCATGACAGATGGTGTTTGGACTGCCATGATGCTGATGACAGGGATCAATTGAAACTCCCAAACGGAGCGAAAGCGGAGTTTATCAAGTCCTACCGTTTGTGTGGGCAATGTCACGGGACGATATACAAAGACTGGCGCGCAGGAGTGCATGGTAAAAGAACGGGCAAATGGGATGGTCCAAAACAATACCTTCTCTGTACCTCCTGTCATAACCCCCATAACCCGAGGTTTAAATCATTAGTTCCAAAACCCGTGCCGGTGAGACCTGAAGAGACCTTGAGAGGCTGAGGCCATGAACAGGAAACTATCCAGAAGGGAGTTTATCAGGATAACGGCGTCGGGAATCGGGGCGACGGCTCTCGGCGGTTGCTCAGGCACGATGACATGGGACGAGTTCTTTCAGAAGAGATTCCAGGAGATGTCTCCTGAAGAGATCAGAAACATTCTAAGCCGTCTGGAGGAGAAGTATGAAAGAGAATACGGTACAAAATTCTCCGTAAGTGCCACCCCGCCGCGAGAGAATGTTCTCTTTGCCTACGGCCTGGATCTCTCCAGGTGTATAGGCTGCAGAAGGTGCGTGTACGCCTGTGTCAAAGAGAATAATCTTTCAAGAGATGTGGAGATTCAGTACATAAGGGTCTTACGGATGAAAAAGGGGGCCTTCGACCTTGAGGAGTCGGAGCACTATTACGCTCCCGACACGGTACCGGAGAAGGGTTATTACTACATTCCTGTGCAGTGTCAGCAATGCGAAAACAGTCCCTGTACAAAGGTCTGTCCCGTAAAGGCGACATGGAAAGAGCCTGACGGAATCGTCGTTGTGGACTACAACTGGTGTATCGGGTGCAGAACCTGCATGGCTTCCTGCCCGTACAGGGCAAGGAAATTCAACTGGACTAAGCCGGCAATCCCGAAGGAGGAGATAAACCCCCAAACCCACTACCTGGGTAATCGGCCGCGAATGAAAGGCGTGGTCGAAAAGTGTACCTTCTGCGTTCACCGCACAAGGGAGGGCCGTTATCCTGCATGTGTGGAGATCTGTCCTGTCGGTGCAAGGAAGTTCGGTAATCTTCTCGATCCCCATAGTGAGATAAGGTATGTCCTTGATAACTTCAGGACGTTCAGGCTGAAGGAAGACCTGAACACAGAATCAAAGTTTTTCTATTTCTTCTCCCTGGGCTGGGGATAACGATGAAATCCGAAACAGGACAAACAATTGGAGAGATTCGTGATGCCTTCAAGGGGCTGCTCGAGGTCATGTTTGTGGGCGGAAAGTCCTTTTATGTCTGGATGACTTTCTTGAGCACTTTGATGCTGATCGGATTTGCGGCGTATCTCTCTCAAACGATTGAGGGCCTCGTAATCACCAACATGAGAGAGCAGGTCTCCTGGGGCTTTTATATCTCAAACTTCACCTTTCTCGTGGGGGTTGCTGCCGCAGCGGTGCTTCTTGTAATCCCTGCCTACTTATACCATTTCAAAGCCATCAAGAAAATAGTCGCCTTCGGTGAGTTGCTGGCTGTAACGGCCGTCGTTATGGCGCTCCTCTTTGTCTTTGTAGACCTCGGTAGACCCGACAGGCTCTGGCACATGATACCGGGCCTCGGGACTCTGAACTTTCCAAGCTCCGTCCTTGCCTGGGACATGCTGGTTCTCAATGGTTATCTGCTACTGAATCTCATCATCGCCACTTATATTGGCTTCAATACCTATTTTGGGAAAGAGCCGAATCAGCGAATCGTTATTCCTTTGATCTTACTCTCCATACCCTGGGCTATCGGTGTGCATACGGCTACTGCCTTTGTCTATAACGGGATGTCGGCCAGGCCTTTCTGGAGTGCCTCCATTCTTGCACCGAGATTTCTTGCCTCGGCCTTCTGTTCTGGTCCCGCCTTGATGATCATCATCTTTCAGATACTCAGAAAGGTGGCGAACTTCAAGATTAGGAACAGGGCCATCTTTAAGCTGGCAGAGATAATCACCTATGCCATGGCGATCAATCTGTTTCTCATGTTTGCCGAGATATTCAAAGAATACTATACCAATACAATACATCTTGCACCGATGGCGTATCTCTACGGCGGTCTCCACGGCCACAACAATCTTGTTCCGTGGATTTGGACAGCAATGGTGTTCAATACGATAGGCTTTTTCCTGTTCCTCGTGCCTAAAACAAGGCGAAACTTCATCACCCTGAACATCGGATGTGTGCTGATTTTTGTTGGCATCTGGATTGAGAAAGGAATGGGGCTGATCATCCCCGGCTTCATCCCGGATGCACTTGGTGAGATCTATGAATATTTCCCCTCTGTAAAAGAAGTTATGATCGCTGTAAGCATATGGGCATTTGGTGCCCTGATTTATACATTTTTCGTGCGGACTACGATCGCCCTGGAGACAGGGCGACTGAGACACCCCGGCGCGGCTCCCATCTTACTTGAGGAGGAGGAAGGTCTTGTGGCAAGAGACATAATGACCAGAAAAGTGATAACCGTTTCGCCGGAGACGACCGTAGAGGAGATAAGCAAACGTCTAGTTGCCAAGGGGATAACCGGAGTGCCTGTGGTAGATGAGAAGAACAGGGTGACCGGCGTGGTTTCAGAGTCTGATATTATTTTTGCTGAGATACACCAGGAACCCCATCTTGTTGATAGACTGAAAAAGGTCGTCCTTCCGGAAACCCATGAAATGGAGGGAGTACCCGGCACCACCGCTTCAGAGATCATGACTTCTCCACCCATCACGGCGCCGGAAGAGACTCCGTTGATAGAGCTGATAGAAATGACGACAGAGAAAAAGATTAAGCGGATATTTATTGTCGATAAAGAAGGACATCCTGTGGGAGTCGTGTCAAAAATAGATTTGGTAAAAGCATTAGAAAATATATAAGGTGCAGATTTTCTCCAGGTTGTTGATATCAACGAAAAAGAGAGGAGGCAGTCATGAACGTGGGAGAAATCATGAACACCGGCGTCAAGACCGTGGAGCCCAATGAGCCTGTGGCATCGGTGGCCAGGATCATGGCCCTCAAACGCATATCGGGGGTGCCAGTGACCGACGGGGGGCGTTTGGTGGGGGTCCTGTCTGAGAAGGACATCTTGCGAGCGATGTACCCCTGTTATAAGGAGTTTACAGACTCGCCGCTGGAACACATGGATTTTGAAGAGATGGAACGACGGTACAGCGAATTGAAGGGCATGCGTGCCGGGAACCTGATGTCACGAAATGTCGCGTCGGTCACACCCGGGACTCCCATATTGAAAGCTGCCTCCATGATGATCCTACGCAAAGTGCGTCGACTGCCCGTGGTAGATGATGAGGGGAGCGTTGTCGGAATCGTCAGTCAAGGAGACGTGCATAGGGCGGTATTCGAAAGACAGTTTGGTCAATGAATGGCAGGAATTTGCTTATCTGAATGATCTGCCCTCAAACCTTCTGCGAATTTGGTTTAGCGGTCGTCAAAAGAATGGTGGAACTCCACGGCGGAACAATCGATGTCCAGAGCGAAGTGGGCAAAGGGACACGGTTTCCCATTGCCATTCCTCTTTCTTCCGGCCGGGAGAAGACCCCCCGCGGGAGCAGACCTGAAGTGCTCAGTTGAGAGGCGTTGACAATATGGACCGCAGAAGAATGCGTAATATTCAAGATGTGACCCTGAAGAAGTTCCTCGGTTGCAAGGCGTGCCTAATCTTGTAAGACGCGGCGTAGACCGCACCGTCCGGGACTGCAAGGTAAGCGGGGTGCAGCAAATGGATGATTTGCATCGGCCCTGCGTCAGGCTCCGAGAACCTTCAGCAAATGGGGGACCAACTGCTTCTTTCGTGACAGGACCCCTTTGAGTTCGTAGAGATTGCTCTCCAACGACGGATACCCGATGGCGTAGGGGAGATCACGGCTGCCGTGGGCCAACAGAACGCTCCCGCCCTGGACGATGTCGGTCACCAGCAGGCCGATCATCGCCAGACTCCTCTCCCGGCGCAGCCGCTGCAGCTCGGTATCGATATCCGCTTTCAGTTCGTAGAATTCCGCAAAACTGACCACCTCCACCTGCCCAATACCGAAACGCTGATCGGCGGCGCTGAATTCCTTAAAGTCGGCCTGAATCAGATCGGCCGAGGTGGCGTAGCCGGCAAGGGACGATCCTGCCTGAAAAATCTGTTTGCCGAACTGGTGCGGATCGCGTCCCGCCAGCCTTCCCAGCCACTCCGACAGTGTCTGGTCAATGGCGGTGCTCGTCGGGGACTTGAGGATCACCGTGTCAGACAGCAGACCGGCTAACAGCAATCCGGCATATTCCGGTTCCGGATCGAGTCCCGCCTGACGATAGAGGGTGGCGACCACGCTACAGGTGCTGCCGACCGGCTGATTGACAAACCGTATCGGCCGGTCGGTGTGGAAATTACCGAGGCGATGGTGGTCGACCACCTCCAGGATCTCCACCTTGTCGGCGCCGGGGACCGCCTGGGAGAGTTCATTGTGATCAACCAGAATCAACTTGACCGGTGACGGCAGCAGCAGATTGCTTTTCGTCACCACCCCGACAACGCGCCCTTCGGAGTCCAGCACCAACCCGCCCGGGTCCTTGGCGTGCATCAGTTTCAGACGGAGATCATCGACCCGGTCGGTAAGCTGCACGGTGATAAAATCCTGCGACGCGATCTTCTCCACCGGGGCGGCGAGCCGGCTCAGCCAGGCGCTGTTGCCCGTATCATAAGGGGTCGACAGTACAGAGACCCGGTGCTTTCGGGCCAGCTCCAGAATCTCCTCGGTCACCGGGAGGCGTCCGGTGACAATCAGCACCCGCATGCCGAGCTCCACCGCCTTGCGTTGCACATTCTCCCGATCGCCGGTGATCAGCACCACCCGGCACGGATCGATGCCGGCCATTTTGTCAAGAAAGGTGGCGCTCGCCATGGCACCGACGTACAGCTCGAATTCCTCAACCTGCTCGGTTTCATAACCGGTCAGCACTTCGGCATGCAGACAGCGACTGAGGCTCGCAACCGAAGCGGTCAGACGACGCAACACCGCCTCGTCACGGGGCACCAGAAAACGTTCCACGGCATTTTTCAGCACCAGTAAGCCGCACGGCCTGCCGTCGGTTTCGACCACCGGCAACAAGCGGATACGGTGTTGCTGGAACAACTCCAACGCCTCTGCCAGCGACGCGCCGACCGGAATCGTCACCGGATCGCGCCGTAGAACATCACCCACACGGGGGTGGACATCGGTCAACAAACGCGGCGCCGGCAGGCCAAGTTCGCGCAGCACGAATTCTGTCTGGCGATTGACATTTCCGGCGCGGGCCGGTTCGATATGCTCTACGCCCTGACGTTGCTGCAATCGAGCATACGCCATGGCGCTGCAAACGGAATCGGTATCCGGATTCCGGTGTCCGACGACGTAGATCCGTTCCTGGGACATCAGTCCCTCCCGTCAAGTGGTTGCCTGTTGGATAAAATGTCGCCCCCCTGCCAATGCCTCATCCTGCAGTCAGAGGTGGGACCCTCCCACAGGCTCACATTCTAGATGTAGATGTAGAAGCTAGGATCTTCCCGTACAGTTTTTCAATTTATGTTTCTCTCAGACCATCACCTCTTCGGTCGGTATGTTTTGACCCTGCAAAACCCTCACCAGAGGAGGATAAGATGACCGCCGAGAAGAAGATAGCACAAGGAAGACTCTCATTGCTACAACTTGCTGAAAAACTCCCAAATCTTTCCGAAGTCTGCCGGCAAAGAGGAATCTTCCGAAGTCGGTTCTACGAGTCCAAACAAGCATGACAAACCTTGCCGTCCCAACCGTGCTTAAGCAAGAGGCCATCGAGATAAACATGGGGAAACTCCCTTTTGATCGAGCGATTCCGAGAGGGATCGATTCGTTTGCAGATCTTCTGGTTCAAGTGAGAAACCGTATCAAGACTGACTCTCACTCCCCAGAGCGTCTTCGTCATCTTCTCCACGCGAGGCACCGAAACTCCCGCCAAGTACGTCTCACACAACGCCTCCTCGACGGCAGACTCACTGCGCTGAAAACGCTCGATAACGGCTGAAACGGAAGTTTTCGCCCTTCCGGAACCGTCCAAAAGACGTCACCGGCTATTGTGGGAAACGAGCCTTAATTATGAGCGGGCTCGATGCACTGCGCTTGTAACGCTTTGTATTGCAGAGTCGGTTCGCCTTGGTGTCCCGTAGTTTGTTCAGCGCCTCTTCTACTGTACCCCGTACAGTCCTCGCTCAGATGCTCGGTCACTTTTCTCTCGCCGATCTCTACCAATTTCCCCGGTTTTGCGCTAAACTGTTTTTCGGGCATGATGGCCTCTTCTGGTTATTCGGGTTTCGCCGAACTAGCCCGGATATTGCATGAGAGGTCGTAGGAGCGCCGTAGGCAAGGCGCAGAAAATTTTCTGGCTGAAGACATATTGCAATATTTCAAAGTCAGGGGATTTTCTGCAACGCCGCATACGGCAGCTTATCCGGCCTCGTAATAGATTTGCTCGTGCAATATCCGGGCTAGACCAAACGACATTGAAGACGATTTTTATGCGAGCAGGTTCTAAACTATGAACAGCATCCTGGAACAAACGACACGCATTTTTGACCGCTTAAACAGGTTTTTTGGAAGGGACACGACGCGTCGTGCCGTGGCTGTGACACTTGTGCTTATTTTTCTCCTGGCCCTGGTAACCATTGAACTGAATCGCCAGGGCCTTTTACCCGACTTCCTGGGATTCGAAACACCGATCAACCATTATATGGCAATCAATCTGGCCTTCACCCTGATGCTCGTCCTGGAAGGTATTGCTCTCATATTCACGCTTCACTGTTCCGTATCCCGGGCTCTCGGCAAGCAGTTTGAAATTCTGGCGTTAATCTTTCTGAGAAGCTCCTTTAAGGAACTGGCAATACTCCCGGAACCGATCACCGTTGCGGGTCATATGGATGTCTTGTGGCGCATCAGTGCCAACGGTGTTGGCGCCATAGCTGTCTTTGGCCTTCTGGGGCTGTATTCTGCCGCGCTGCGACGAAAGGACGAGACACTTAAATCCGGTGCCTCCCTAGACATGTTCGTTGCCGCCAAGAAGGCAGTAGCCCTCTTCATACTGATCATCTTCTGCGGGATGGGGCTCTGCAATGCTTGGCTCCTGGTCACGGGTCGCAAGGTCTTTGAATTCTTTCAGTATTTCTATACAGTGCTCATCTTTTCGGACATCCTGCTTGTTTTGATCTCACAATATTTCCTGCCTCAGTTTCGAGCTGTCTTCCGCAATTCCGGTTATGCGTTATGCACACTACTGATCCGTTTGGCTGTGACGGCGCCCCCGTTTTATAATGTATTGATCGGAGTAGGTTCAGCGATTCTTGCGGTACTACTTACCTTCATTTACAATAAGTTCTACGTATTGCCTGCTCCACCGCCTAGATGAAACGAACCGTATCATGTCTCGGTATCCTTCGATACGAGCGCCAATGGCTTACACAACCAGGATGAACACGATGAATATAAGAACTGCCAATACTATCTTGTATTGCCGGAAATGGGACGAGACGGTTGCTTTTTACAAATCAGAGCTAAAGCTGGAGGTAACCGCTTCTCTCGACTGGTTTGTGGAATTCAAGCTGAACGAGACATCTCGACTAAGCATTGCAAATGAAGCCCGGACATCCATGGATAGCAATGATGGTAAGGGGATTACGATCGCAATGGAAGTAGATGATATTGAAGCGACCTATTCAGTCCTGAAGGAAACGGGACTGAATCCAACCGCGATAAGAGATCACCCTTGGGGGGCGAAAGTTCTTTATATTTACGACCCTGAAGGTAACCGGCTTGAGTTCTGGACTCAAAATAGAGAGATCGATTAAAAACAGCTGAGAGGGATCTGCAAAACGCGGGGCAAGCTGGAGTGGTTGTCAAGGACCTTCATATTGACACCATGAACGGCTAGCCTCCTTATTGCCCGGGTTGAGGCCGTGGAAAAGCATGTGAGGACGCAGAATGAAGATTCTGGTAAAGCGGGTGTACGACGAACCGGAGGGAGCAGACGGGTGCCGGATTGTCGTTGACCGCTTGTGGGCCCGGGGCCTGTCGAAGGAGAAGGCTAGAGTCGATGTTTGGGCGAAGAAGGTGGCCCCGTCCACAGCGCTGAGGCACTGGTATGGTCATGACCCGCACAAGTGGCCTGAATTCAAATCGAGATATGCCGCTGAATTGGAAGCAAAGAGAGAGGAGGTTGAAAAGCTCCTGGTCCGAATTCACACTGGTACAGTGACTTTTCTCTACAGTTCAAAAGAGTGGCGGTTGAACAACGCGTTTGCCCTTAAGGAATACATCGAATCGATGAGCTAAGCCAAGGCCGCTCTGCAATTAGACAAACGGTATCACTCATTTGATACTGCTCTGTCTACCCTGCGCGGGATCGAGATCTGTCAAGAGTGCCAAAGCAAAAGCCCTACTTTCTCCGGCAGGGCTTTTCACGCGCTACACTTGACAACGATCTAATCCCATGCCGTATGCGGCGGGCACGGTCAAGGGCTTGACGATCCTGTATGAAATCCGTGGGCCGGCCATTGAAGATACAGAATCCAGAATGCGGTATATGCCTACAGCCCGGTCCCCATCTCGATATAGCCGCAGGGACAGGCCATAGAACAGATATGACACCCGTTGCAACGGGTATAGTCGGTGAACATCACTTGACCCACCGGCCGGGAATAGTCTCGGCTGATGGCCTCCCGGGGGCAGTAGATCCGGCACTGATCGCAGTTGAAGCAGAGCCCGCAACTCATGCACCGCTTGGCCTCGGCCACGGCCTTCTCCGGTGAAAGCCTTTGACTAATCTCTTGAAAGCTCCGGATCCTTTCCGCCACCCCCAGATTATTCTCTTCGTTTCTCGGGGCATCTTTATAATAATCAATGCAGAGCTGTGCCTCTTTGATGGGACGAATCTTAGGCAGGGGCCTGTAATCTCGGCCGTTTAGATAGGCGTCAATGGCCTGGGCGGCCTTACGGCCTTCACCCACCGAACGAGTGGAGATCCCCAGCCCAAGAACGTCGCCGCCGGCAAAGACACCTTCGAACTCGGTCTTCCGGTCGGCTTTTATGTCGGCCCAGCCCCATTGATTGGCCAGGGTCCTGAGATCTCCGGCAAAGTCGGGCTGCTGGCCGATCCCTGAAATCACGGCCGTCGTCTCCACGGTAAACTCTGAGCCCTCCACGGGGATGGGACGCTTCCGCCCCGATTTGTCGGGCTCACCCAATCGCATGCGGATGCATTTGATTTCGGTGACCCGACCCTCTTCGGACAAAATCTCGGTGGGAGCCACCAGGAATTCGAGACGGATCCCTTCTTTTTCAGCCTCCACAATTTCGTGTTCGATGGCCGGCATCTCGGCCCGCGTCCTCCGGTAGAGAATGGTCACCTCACCCGGGGTCAGCCGTTTGGAGACCCGTGCAGAATCCATAACAGTCTGAGCGTACTCGGTATCGAACTGGTCGGCATCGCCGGAGTCTTTGTGGGCCATGCGAAGCGACACCCGTGCCGAGTCGATGGCGCTGTCCCCACCCCCGATAACGACCACTTTGCTGCCCAGGTCTATGCTGGCACCCGAGTTGATCCGGTTCAGATAGTCCGCGGCGGTAAAAACATGACCGGCATCCTCTCCCGGGATATTCAGTTTTGCACCCCGGTGGGCCCCGATGGCCACGTACACAGCGTTGTACTGGTTGCGCAGTTCTTCAAAAGAAACCTCCTCGCCGACCCGGGTGTTGCAGCGGAGATCCACACCGAGATCCAGGATGTTCTGGATCTCGCCGTCCAAAACCTCTTCCGGAAGTCTGTAGGACGGAATACCGTAGCGAAGCATCCCTCCGGCCTTTTCAAAGGCCTCGAAGAGGGTGACAGAATAACCCCGCCGGGCGAGCTGATAGGCGCATGAAAGGCCGGAGGGGCCCGAACCGATGACGGCGACCCGTTCTTTCCTTTTGGCCTCGGTCAGTTTTGTGAGCTTCAGCCCCCGTGCGAGCCCGTGGTCTCCGACCACCCGCTCGAAATGATTGATGGCCACAGGGCCGTCCGCCTTATCCTTGCGGTTGCAGCCCTCCTCGCAGGGGTGGGGACAGATCCGTCCGTGGACGGCGGGCATGGGGTTCTTGTCGGTTAGAATGGTCCACGCCTTGTCCAGGGCTTCCTCATGGGATTGGTTCTGGTGCTCGGCCGCAGCCACCACCGTCAAATAGCCCCGGATATCTTCACTGCTCGGACACCCCGCCCGACAGGGGGGCATCTTTCGGACATAGACTGGGCACTTCCAGCTTTCGCCGCTGGTCACGACAATGTCCGAAGGGGACGCTATTTTATTTTTCCCGGGAGCGAACTGCCCGGACCTTTGCAGAGGGAATTCTGATTCCAACATGAGTCGCCTCCTACAGTCGGACCTGAGAGGATGTGTTAAAGGTGGTACGGGCATGACGGTAATTGTCGATGTGGTACTTGGTAAACGCAAAGCCCGTGACCTCAAAAAAGCGCTTCCAGCCGACCCGTTCGATCCACTCACCGACCCGCTCATAGGGCTTGGCGCCGGCCTTGTAAGCGTCCAGGATCTTGCCCACCGCATCGCTGACTTCGGGCCAGCGCGGGGGATTGTTGGGAAGGCCCCAGGTGGCCAGTTTCATGAAGGACGGGCCGCTCCGCGTGCTGGCCGACTTGCCGCCCACCCAGATGGAGAGCGTATCCGCGTCAGGGTCCCGTATCTCCATGCTCGGGCACTGACCGTGGCAGGCGCCGCAGTACATGCACTTCTCTTCGACAACCTCCAGGGAATCCTTATCATTGACCTTGCGGGGGCGGATGGCCGCCACCGGGCAGATGGCCACCACTTTGGGAAGCTCGCAGATCTGCATCTTGTTATGATTGATCTTTGGCGGACGGTGATGCTGAAGGTTGATGGCGATATCCGACTGGCCCCCGCAGTTGATCTGGCAGCAGGAGGTGGAAATTTTCACCCGGTTGGGCAGGCGCTCGTTGACAAAATCCTCAAAGAGGGTGTCCATGAGGGCCTTGACCGCGCCGGCTGCGTCAGTGCCGGGCAGGTTGCAGTGCAGCCAGCCTTGGGTATGGATGATATTGGAGATCGAGGGACCTGTCCCTCCCACCGGGAAGCCGAGGACGTCGTGGATCTCCTGGATCAAGGGATCGATATTCTCTTTGTTGGCCAGCGAAAATTCAATATTGCAGCGGCTGGTAAAACGGAGATACCCCTCACAATACTTGTCCGCAATGTCACAGATCTTCCTCGTCGTGTCCACGCTCATGGTTCTGGGAGAACCAGCCCGGACCGTATAGAGGGCGTCCCCGCTCTCTGCCACATAGACGAGCACACCGGGGCGCAGCCTCTCATGATATTTCCACTTGCCGTAGTTCTTCGCCATCAGGGGGTGGAGATATTTCTTGAAATCCGGTGCCCCGTTGTCCCTGGGTGCCATCTTTTTCTGCGTTGCCATGATTTGGTTCCTCCAGGTTATTAAGATGCTGTTTCCTTGCCGTCCAATTCCTTGTCCACGACGGCCGGAGCGCTCGGATTTTCCCCTGCCATCAGGGGCGGTGTGTACTCTTCGAACTTGATGTAAGAATTGGTCCGGGGATGTCGTACCATCTGCGGATCCGGTTCCAGGCCGACCCCGTCCAAAAAGGTTCCGAGACCAATCCGATCGATGAACTCACCCACGCGCTCGTGTTCCATGCCATGCTCTCCCCAGAACTCCCAGATCCTCCGGACGAGATCGGTCAGCTGTTCCCAGTCCTCTTCGGTTTCCATCTTCATAAAGGGAACCAGAACGGAACCCATGGTATCACCGATCTTCAGGGTCCGTTTGCCGCCCAGCAGGAGGGTCACCCCTCGGTCCCTGCCGATGGCCAGCGCCTTGTTCATGACGTTGATACAGTGCATGCAGTGGACACAGTTCTTGTCGTCTATTTCCAATTTGCCGCCTTTCAGATTCATGCAATCTGTGGGACAGCGGTTGATCACCGTATTAATTACTGACTTTTCGCCTCTTTCATCAATGAATCGGGTGACCTCTTCCTGATCGACCCGTATTTTATCCCGCCAGGTCCCGATGATCGGCATATCGCAACGCTGCATGGAGCAGGCGCAATCGTTGGCGCAGCCGGAAACCTTAAATTTGAACTTGTAGGGGAGTTCCGGGCGATGGAGCTCGCTGATGAAGGTGTCCGTGATATATTTGGTGAGTCCCAACGTGTCGAAACAGGACATCTCACACCGGGCGGGTCCCACACAGCAGGCAAGCGTCCGCAAGGCTCCGCCCGAACCGCCGAGGTCCCACCCCTTCTCCATGAGGGCCTCCCCGGCCACAACAGTCTGCTCATTGTTGGAGCCGAGCATCAGGATATCACCGGTCATGCCGTGAAACTGCAGAATGCCCGCGCTGTGTTTCTCGCTGATATCGCAGAGCTCGCGCAGGGCTTCGGTGGAGTAGACCCAGGCGGAAGGCTCGATAACCCGGATGGTGTGGAACTGGGCCACATCGGGAAACTTCTCCTTGAGGTCGGAGTAGCGGGCGATGACACCGCCGCCGTAGCCGGCCAGATTGAGCACCGTCCCATCCCAATGATTCACGCGCTCTTCATAGGACTGCTCAAGCTGTCCCAGAAGCTGCTTCAGGGCAGGCTTTTTCCGGGAAAAGTCCTTTAAGTCTGTGACGAAACTGGGCCAGGGACCTTTCTCCAGCTCGTCCAGCAACGGTGTCTTGATTTCGGCATTCTTGTTTGATTTTGTCATGGAAGAATCCTCCTTGATAGAAAGCCCCAAGATTCAGCTGAAGCAAACGACTGGCTTTACAGGGGATTCCCCTATCCCCCCTTTAGTACGAATGGTTTATATATGCAATAATCTTAATATTATGTATGTGACGCAGATCACAATACTGTCAGAATAGACATTAAGAGGGATACGGCGGGGCAAACGCAAAGGGAGACAATCACGGGAAACCGGATCAATTCGTACCAGAGTAAACACCCAGCTTCACCTACCATGTGTGTTGTCCAACTACCATAAATCCCAGGTCCGGCTATAATTCCTGAGACATTTCGCTGGATAAAACGTCTTCCATATAGTAAATGCTGGCTTCGTTGTTCTTGATCCGTTCCTTCACCAGGTCTCTGATGGATAGGATGCCGACCACTTCAGGCCCATCGGTCACCAGGAGGTGTCGAATACGTTTCTGAATCATGACCGTTAAGGCATCCATCAGCGAATCATCTATTTTAGTGACCACGAGTTTCTTGGACATCACATGCTTGACCGGTGTATCTTGGAATTTCTCCTTGTCGTGCCACAACCGGAGAACATCTCTTTCTGTAATGATGCCCCGAGGGTGTCTTTCACCTCCCACCACAATAGCCCCGATATTCTTGGATTTCATTGTTGCTATTGCCTCCGAGACAGAGATGTCGCCGTCAACTGAAGTGATTTCCCTCCCCTTGCTCTCCAATACGGATCGTATGTTCGGCATAATATCCCTCCTTCTTTTGTCAGGCCCCCGAATTCATGCTCTGGCAGCACGGTTATCTTCCACCTTGATTTGGGGGGAAAGCCGGCCGTCTTTGGGTCCCAGTTACCAGGCGTGAAACTGATTCATGAAGTCCGGTTTGGAAGATCGCTCCTCCTCTGGCCTCACCAAACCACCATTTCTGAGACCTGTCAAGTCTGGGAGGCTGGTATATCTACAAACAAAGGAGAACTCCACCGGTTCACAGACCATCGCAAGAACAAGCCAAGAGATTGCTACTCTTGCTTCGTCTTTGAATTCGTCGGTCGAGCTTATTAAATTATCCGACGACAGACCGGCTTAAACGTAGAAGGGACCAGAGGATATAAGAAGGTTGACTACCATCTTTTCATAGATTGTACTCAACCTAGTCCACAAAGTCAGCCATCCACGGAGGGTACCGTAAAAAAATAGAGCGTGGGTCTGGCACGTTTTAGGGCCTCGGTAATTTCTTCACCGGTAGGGGAAATAGACAGGCTGCAAGATGCCTCCTCGCCTTCTCAATATTCTCTTCCTTCGAATAGATTCCGTTTGAAGAAGTCATATTTTTCCTACAATAGCACGTCCTTTCTTGCTTTGTTTCTAAACTTCTCTCCTTGCAGTATATAAAAAGTGAAGTGTTGAGCGAAATTTTCAGCTGAGTTGGCAGTTGAGTAGACGTCCATGAAGCCGGCCGGCGGTTCGGTGCGATGGGGATCATAGGGGAAAGGAACTGCGAAAATCTCGTCGCGCGGTTTCTTCAGATGTACCCAGTAGTTATTCTCGTCATTGTACGATCCTTGGATCCCGTGAAAGCCCAAAATATGGGCAAACTCATGAATGGTTTGCAGTTTTGAAATAGGTTGCTCGATGAAACTTCCTCGGTCTACGTTAACCAGAATACCGCGATCTGGCCACGACCCGAGAACCGTGTAACCTCTGCCTTTCAGGTGGCTCAGGTAAAGTGTCTTTCCCCTCATGGCCTCCAATAACGGTTCCGGGATTTCATAGAGCCCGTAAGCGGCGTTCAGGACATTGGGAATGTCGTCAACGGGCAGGATATCCTCTGCCACTGCGCCTTCGTAGTAGAAGCTATTCACTTTCTTGTTGACACCGGCAAGTCTGATGCCCTGTTTCCTGCTCCAGCGGTGGAACTCTTGAAGGGCCCGCCTGTCCTCGTCTCTCAAGATTCCCTTGTTCACCAGGTGCGCCCTTTTCGAGTGGATCTCCCTTCCTTTTATCTCATTCCTGTCGTGACTGGTCCTTTGGTCTTTGTCTGGTGTTTGAGACCTTGTGGAGAGCGGTGGCACGTATAAGTGGGGGAACTTCAGTCTTTCCTGGGCGATATATGTCCTTGCTCTCTCAAAGAGAGGAAAGCCTTTTCCTGCATTAGAAGGCAGTCCGTTGTTGCCAGCAGAACGACAACCACAACAAGAAGACTATTTAATGATTTCAACTTCACTTTCGGTGCTCTTAATTGCTGCTGGAATTTGCCTTCTTATTACCTCATACGCCTATTGTCCAGCGCATATGACGTTATAGGTCTCTGCCCCTCGCCCAACGACCATTCATACATTGAAACCTCTCTGGCCCTATTCTTCCATAAGAAACGCGCCAGGGCAATTCCCAGCCCCGGCGCGTTCCTGGTTAGCAGGTTCTATCCAATTTTCATTACTACGGTGAATCCGGTGCAATAACGAGGCAGATTGCCTTGGCCTCCATGGTGACACCACCAGCGACCGTTTGCTGTGGGTCCCCGTTGATCACGCCACACTCCCAGGCTCCGGATGTATCCACGGTCACCACAGGTATGCTCCTGATCAGCCCGAGCTTGTTAAACACATTGGAGGCAACAAAGCATCCGCCTCCCACAAGCATCGTATCATCCGGGCATTCTGCCAGGCAAGCCTGCAGGCGATGCTCGCCTGGTAGAATCGGGTCAAACGGGCCGCCTACGACGCAGTCCGCTTCGACTATCACTCGATCTGCCAGACCTATACCTCCTCCGGACGGACCTGGGGGGCCCTCAGGACCTTCAAAACCCTGTAGGCCCTCAGGTCCCTCTGGCCCTTGAGGACCTTCGGGACCGGCAGGACCTTCAGGACCTGCAGCACCATCTGCACCATCAGCGCCGGCGGGACCAGCAGGACCGGCGGGACCTTGTGCACCATCAGCGCCAGCGGCACCATCGGCACCGGCGGGACCAGCAGGACCTTGCGGACCTACCGCGCCATCAGCACCAGCGGC
>CAYUBU010000228.1:0-4983 GCA_964443105.1 uncultured Nitrospirota bacterium | reverse complement strand
GGGCGACTGCTGGCCATGAGCGACAAGACCCGAGAGCACATCGATCAGACCTGGCACTTGATTGACGAGGTGCTCAACACGGTGTTGTTCCTGCTCATCGGTCTCGAGGTTCTGGCCCTTAAGCTCAGTGGCGCGGCCTTTATCGCTGCGATGCTGATGATCCCCGCGGTCCTGCTGGCGCGCTTTATCAGTGTCGGCACCCTGGTCTCGGTGTTGCGCCTGGTGCGCGAGTTCAGCCCCGGTGTGGTCAAGATCCTGACCTGGGGCGGCCTGCGCGGCGGTATCTCGGTGGCCCTGGTGCTCTCCATTCCCGCCGGTACCGAGCGTAATCTCATGCTCACGCTCACCTATGTCGTGGTCGTATTCTCCATTCTGGTGCAGGGGATGACCATCGAGCGGCTGGTCAGGAGGACGAAAGGTCTGAATCGTGTCACGCCGACATAGGGCCTCTGAGGTCAAACCGAGAGAATAGATTCCGAATCTTGAAGAAGGCGTTGGTATAAGCGTTTGGGAAAATGGTTAAAACCTGAACTTTCTTAATCATGGAACCAAAGAAGGAACAAGCATGGATGGCATGAATCGGAGCGACATTATAGCCGGCCTTCGGGTTTTCATCGTTCTAAAAAAGGATCAGCGATCGGGAAGACTCACAGAAGGAATTGTGAAAGATATCCTGACCAAATCTGCAGCCCATCCCCATGGGATTAACCCGGATATTGCATGAGTTAATCTATTGCGGTGCCGGATAAGCTGCCACATGCGGCGTTGCAGAGAATTTCCTGACTTCGGAATATTCCAATATGCCTTCAGCCAGAAAATTCTGTGCGCCTTGCCTGTGTTGCTTCTACGGCCCCTCATGACGATCACTCATGCAATATCCGGGTTAAAGTCCGCTTGGAAAGCGGTTCAGTCGGGCGCGTTAAGAAGATTGGAGATTGAAAAGAGAAGCCATGGGGCGGCTCAGACCACGCTGATTGGGTGACAATTGGCAGGGGAAAAGATGGCACAGATCGGCAGGATCAACAAACTTACCATAAAGAGCCGGCGGGGCTCTGGTGTCCTCCTCGATGGTGGTGAGTCAGGGGATATTCTTTTGCCGAAGAAATATGTTCCCGGGAACTGTAAGCCGGGAGATGAGGTTGAGGTCTTTGTTTATGCAGATTCGGAAGGTCGTCTCCGGGCCACCACCCAGCAACCCTATGCCACTGTCGGTCAGTTTGCCAAATTGCGGGTGGTGGCCAAGGCATCGTCCGGCGCTTACCTGGACTGGGGGCTGCAAAAAGACCTGCTTGTTCCAAGGAGCGAGCAGCAGGCCCGGATGGAGGAAGGCAAATCCTATGTTGTATTTGTCTTTCTTGATGAAAGAACCAACCGCGTCGCAGCATCGTCAAAGCTGGAGAAGTTTCTTGATCTTGAGCCCCCGAACTATGATGAGGGCGAAGAGGTCGATCTTGTGATATACGAGACAACGGATCTGGGTTATAAAGTGGTTGTTAACAATACCCATGGGGGTATGGTCTATCACAACGAGGTGTTTCAGAAGCTTGTCATCGGCCAGCAGCTGAAAGGCTACATCAAAAAGATACGGGAAGATCTCAAGATCGATGTGAGCCTGCAAAGACCAGGCTATGAAGCAGTGGATGGTATTTCCCGGACCATTCTTAACGCCATAAAAGACCATGGCGGGCGCCTTGGGCTGACTGACAAAAGTCCGCCGGAAGAGATCTACTCACTGTTCGGGGTTAGTAAAAAGACCTTCAAAAAGGCAATAGGCGCCCTCTACAAAAAAAGGCTTATCACCATCGACACCGATGGTATCAAGCTTGCCAAAGGATGACTGACAATAGCCCCGTCCCGTTGATCTTTAACGCTTAGGATGCTGACATGAAGCCGAGAGTAAAAATAGCTGCCGCCGGGACACCTGACGGCGGGGAGATGGTGCTTTATCACCATGACCGCGATTTCACGATTGTGATCAACGGTGAGGATTTGATGCTCAGCCGCCACCATGAATCGGAACTGGCGCTGGCGCGGCTCGGTTGTGCCCATCTGGCCGGGCGAAAGGCGCCCACCATTCTCATCGGCGGTTTGGGAATGGGCTACACCTTGCGCCAGGCTCTCGATATGCTCAGCCCCAAGGCGAAAGTGGTGGTGGGTGAACTCATAACTGCTGTCGTCCAATGGAATCGTGAGTTTCTCGGGGAACTCAACGGCCAGCCGCTGGCCGACGAACGGGTTGATCTGGCGACTGGCGATATCGTTGAGCTTATCTCCCACTCAAAAGGCAGATTCGATGCGATCCTGTTGGATATTGATAATGGCCCCAGCGCGATGTCCGATTCAGGGAACAGCCGCTTGTACGGTTATGAAGGACTTTTGGCCTGTCGCCGCGCGCTGCGCAAACCGGGGAGTCTGGCTGTCTGGTCGGCTGTCCCGAGTAAGGAATTCGAGGAGCTTTTAATGGGCTGCGGCTTTCATGTGCGCCGTTTCCGGGTCCCCGCCTACCAGGGGAGCAAATCCCAGTCACGTTTTGTATGGGTCGCGTCTGAGAGCAAGAGTCTTCTGCCCCCCGGCGGCGGCGAGCCGCGCCGACCGCGCAGGAAGGAGCAGAAGGTAAGCCCCAGACGGAACCGTCGCGGGTAGGGGGCAAGCCGCCGTTTTAGCTCAGGTATTCATCATTGTTCTTTGTGACCCCCATCCACCGGCAGTCCATCGTGCTTTGGAAAAGCCGTCGCCAAGGCATCGCCTCCAGGGGACATCCTTCCTGCCGTTCCGGCAAAAAAATCATCGCTCCTATGAGAATTATGAATTGGCTTTAAGGGCTGAATCTAGAATATAGTCCTATTCTCGAGATGTGAATTGGGTCCAATCCCAGCAGGAGCGCAGTGATCATGGAAAACACCGGCAGCTATGACGGCACGAAGATTGAGACGAACCTGAGTGATGCGTCTCTGGCTATAAAATCAAGATTTATCATCCCCGAAGAAGTGGAAGTATTACTCCCGGGACTACTCCTGACGGCGGTGATTTCTGCTCTGGCCCTGCACACCGGGGCACAGCTGCATTATGTGACTCCC
Organism: uncultured Nitrospirota bacterium; assembly: GCA_964443105.1. GTDB lineage: Bacteria > CG2-30-53-67 > CG2-30-53-67 > CG2-30-53-67 > CG2-30-53-67 > CAYUBU01. The sequence goes on along the minus strand of CAYUBU010000228.1, from coordinate 1,906 downwards.
CTGATTGCCGCGATGGCGATGGGCATGGTCCTGCGAAATGCCTTTATCCTCCCGTCGGCATACAAGCTGGGGATCTTCTACTCCATGCGCCAGGTGTTGAGGTTTGCTGTGGCGCTCCTCGGGGTGAGGATTACCTTTGAACAGATTATGGGGCTGGGCTGGGAAGGGCTCGTCATTGCCATTGTCCCCTTAACGTTGACACTGCTCTTGACCCTGCTCCTCGGAAAGGTCATGAAGATGGATGCCTCCCAGACACTCCTGATTGCAACGGGCACGTCGATCTGCGGTGCCTCGGCCATCTTGACAGCCGGCGCGATTACCAAATCCAAAGAGGACAGTATCATTGTCGCGATCAGTTCGATCACCATCTTCGGGACTATCTCCATGCTTTTGTATCCCGTGATTCACAGGCTGGATCTTTTTCACCTCACAGCCGAACAGTACGGTTTCTGGTCCGGTGCGTCCATCCATGAAGTGGCACAGGTCATTGCGGCAGCCTTTGGCGGTGGAGATGTGAGCGGAGAGATCGGCACCATCGTGAAACTCACCCGTGTCGCCGCATTGGTGCCCGCGGCCTTTGTCTTCTCTTATCTCATTGTCAAAGGGGTGCTCAAGAAGGGCGGCGGCTCTGAAACCGCCAAGGTGGCCTTCCCCTTCTTCCTCCTGGGATTTGTGGGGATGGTTGTTCTCAATTCCCTGGAATTCTTTACACCCAAGGCAATTCGATGGATCGAGTTTTTTGACATGTTTCTCCTCACCATGGCTATGGCCGGAATGGGGCTGGAGACAGATTTCAGACGGCTCATGACCGTGGGATACAAACCGTTTATCCTGAGCATACTCTCAACAGGGATTATTGCCGTGATCAGCATGGTGATTATTAAGATGCTGATTCCCTGATCCCGGGGAGTTCCGCTTTTCTGATTGATCATGGTGCTTTATACCCTGCGTCCACCGGCAGTCCCTCCTGCTTTGCGGCAGCCACCGCCAATTCATCACACCGCTCATTCATGGGATTGCCGGCATGGCCTTTCACCCATTTGAAAGTGATATTCAGATCTTCAACGAGGTCCAGCAGTTCAGCCCATAAGTCGGGGTTGACGGCGGGCTTTTTGTCCGATTTAATCCAGCCCTTTTCCCGCCAGTTCTTTGCCCATCCTTTGATAATGCCGTTCACAACATAGCTGGAATCGGAATAGAGGGTCACCGGCTTGTTGCGGTACTCCAGTTCCCGAAGGGCAACGATACAGCCCATGAGTTCCATACGGTTGTTGGTGGTCAGTTGATAGCCGCCGGATAGTTCTTTTCGTTCGTTATTATAGATCTGGACAATGCCGTAGCCGCCGGGGCCCGGGTTACGGCAGGCGCCGCCGTCGGTGTAAATCGTCACTTCGCCGGTTTTGGTGGCGGTGTCTGAAATTGACGGCGCGGCCTTGGGCCTGGTTTTTGCTGCTGATCGACTGTATACGGGATTTTTCATCCAGGCTTCCGCTTCTTTTCTCGTTGGAAACCCTTTGAATTTTGCTCCCTGGTATCCTGACACCTGTTCCTGTGTCTCGGTCCAGTTATCATAGATGCCGGGCTTGCGGCCCGATACGATTGCATAATATTTCTTTGGCGCCATAGGGAATCTCTTCACTGGTTAATGGGGCTGATTGGATTCGGGATAAACCATTTACGCACGTTTCAATGAAAGTGCGATCCGTTTTCTCGAAAGATCAATTTCAAGCACCCGGACCATGACCTGCTGGCGCACCTTGACCACTTCAGCCGGGTCCTTGACAAAACGGTCAGCGAGTTCACTGATGTGAACAAGGCCGTCCTGGTGGACACCAACATCGACGAACGCTCCAAAGCGAGTGACGTTGGTGACCACGCCTTCCAGGACCATGCCCTCCTTCAGATC
>CAYUBU010000227.1:0-4144 GCA_964443105.1 uncultured Nitrospirota bacterium | reverse complement strand
TCATAAGAGATTCCGGCATAACTTGGTGTGACCGAGGCGATTTCATTAAAGATCTGCTCAGGCCCTTCATAATCAAACCCCCTGGCATTCATCCGCTTTGCAATCTCGCTCACGATCCACCAGTCAGGTTTCGAGTCACCGATCGGTTCAATGGCCCGGCGTACGCGCTGAACACGCCTCTCCGTATTGGTAAATGTTCCATCTTTTTCTGCAAAGGAGCATGCCGGCAAAACCACATCAGCCATTTGTCCAGTTTCCGTAAGAAAGATGTCCTGGCTCACCACAAACTCCGCCTTCTGCAGGGCCTCTTTGGTGTGTGTCAGGTTGGCTTCGGAGAGCATGGGATTCTCCCCCATGAGATAGAGGGCCTTGATCTTTCCATGTCGGGCAGCTTCGACCATTTCAGTATGGGTCAGCCCGGGCGCACCGTTCAAGGTGACACCCCATGCCTTTTCAAACTTTTCTCTGATTTCGGGGAGGTCAACCTTCTGGTAGCCTGTATAGACGTTGGGGAGCGCCCCCATGTCGCACGCTCCCTGTACATTGTTCTGTCCTCGCAGGGGATTGACACCGCCGGCATATATGCCAACATTACCGGTAAGCATCGCCAGATTGGCCACAGACATAACATTGTCCGTTCCATGTGTATGCTGGGTCACCCCCATGGTGTAAAGAATGGAAGCCGGTTTGGCCGAGGCGTACATCTTGGCGGCCTCGAAGATCCTCCTGGCACTGACGCCGGTGATTTCAGCGACTTTTTCGATGGGAAATTTATGAAGCTCTTTCTTAAGGACATCAAAATTTTCGGTCCGCGTAGAAACATACGCTTCATCGACAAGGCCCTCGTCCACAATAACCTTCATCATCCCCATGAGCAGGGCCACATCCGTTCCCGGTTTGATCTGCAATAACAGGTCGGCATAGCGGCAAAGATCGATCCTTTTGGGATTGACCACAATCAGCGAAGCACCCCGGCGCACAGCCTTTTTGACACGCAGTCCAATTACCGGATGGGCGTGGGTGGTGTTGGTACCAATGGCAAGGATACATTTTGTATCTTCGATCTCGTTGATCGAATTGGTCATTGCACCGCTTCCGAATGAAGTGGCCAGACCGGCCACCGTGGGGCTGTGTCAGAGACGGGCGCAATGATCAATATTATTCGTTCCCATCACTGCCCGTGTAAATTTCTGAAAGACGTAATTGTCTTCGATGGAAGCACGGGCCGATGAGAATGCAGCAAACGCCTCACCCTTGTAGCGACCGAGCTTTTCGGCAACCAGATCAAGGGCCTCCTCCCATTCGACTTCAACAAATTCATTCTCTTTTCTCACCAGGGGTTTTCTGAGACGGTCCGGGTGATTAATAAATTCCCAGCCGTAACGTCCCTTAACGCAAAGGTTCCCTTTGTTGACCGGGCTCTTCCGATTGGCACGAACGCCGACCACACGCTGGCCACGAATCCCCAGGAGTATGCCGCACCCGACTCCGCAGTAGCAGCAGACCGTGGGAACTTCTCTGGAAGGCCGTGTATCCTTTTTAGGGGCCAGGGCGCCGACAGGACAGCGTTCCACACATTCACCGCAGGATTCACAACGGGAATCAGCGACCGATTTGCCGACTCGCCCATTTGGCCAAAAGGCAAAATCGATGGCCGACACACCCTGAATCTTTGTACACGTAAAGACGCAATTCCCGCACAGGATGCATTTGTTGGCATCGTAAGCATAGAACGGATTGGAGTCATCGATCTCAAACCGGGGTTCTGTTTCCCGTGCAATTTGAAAACCGTTTTCCATCCCGCCCAAATAGTTCGCCGCGTCCTGAAGCTTGCACTGGGTGTTCTTAAAACAGGTCAGACAGTCGCCGATATGGTTGCTGAGGATGGATTCCATACACACCCGACGGAACTCTTCTATTTTGGGCGTGTCCGTGCGGATCTCCATCCCTTCCCGGACGGGTGTGTTGCAGGAGGTGGTCACACCCTTGTCGTCCACCTCCACCAGGCAGAGCCGGCATTGGGTATCGCAATTATGGCAACGATCACCCTCAATGACTCCCTCTTTGTGGTTTAACCCGAAATCGACCTCTTCATAATTCTCCGTCCGTTCTTCCACTGAAAGATGACCAACCTTTACAGGGATCGCACTATGGTCCGGCTTCAAGTCCGGATGGTAACAGAGATGAGGAATATAAATCCCGTTTTTCAGCGCCGCATCGAGGATTGTTTGATCCGCGGGGGCCGTGGTCTTGATTCCGTTGATAGTAAAATTTACATTGTTCATAAGAATCGCCTTATCGATCTGGTCAAAAGGGGTAGCAGCGAGAAGGAAAGCCTCCCGCTACCTCCATGCCAATTTGACATCAGGATTCATATACATGGTGGTTGAAGGAAGACGGGTTTCCCACTCAATGGGCCTTCCCCGAAGATATTTATCGATGGCAATGGCCGCTTTCTTGCCGGCTGCGATGGCTTCGATCACAGTCTTGGGGCCGGTGACCACATCCCCTCCCGCAAAGACACCTTCCACGTTGGTGGTTGTGTAGTTTGCATCGGCCTCAATCGTATGCCAGCGGCTGATCTCTAAGCCATGACCGTCGCCCAGATAGGAGATGTCCGAGTCTTCACCAATTGCGATAATCAGATTGTCCAGCTGGACCACAAACTCGGACCCTTCCACCGGAATGGGGCGGCGGCGCCCGCTGTCATCCGGTTCGCCCAGCTCCATCTTCAGGCACTTCACACCGACCATCTTGCCGTTTTCTGTTACGATGCCGGCAGGGTTGGTCAGAAGCAGTATTTTGATCCCTTCATCCAGGGCCGCTTCGATCTCCTCTTCATAGGCGGGCATCTCCGCCCGTGTCCGGCGGTAGATGAGTGTCACTTCTTCACATCCGGGATGGCGTTTTGAAACCCGGGCGGCATCGACAGCCGCATTCCCGCCTCCGATGATGCCTACCCGCCGTCCCAATTTGATCTTGTTGCGCTTCAGGTTCGTATCGTTCAGAAAAGCCATGGAATAAAGGACACCGTCCGCGTCCTCATCCTGAATATGCATCATCTTGGACTTATGACAGCCCGTTGCAATATAGACAGCTTTATACTTTTCGCGGAGCTCCTGAAAAGTAATGTCTTGGCCCACTTCCGTATTCAGTCGAAGGTCAACTCCCTTGTGGAGTATGTTTTCGATGTCCAAGTTCAGCATTTCTCTGGGAAGGCGGTATTGTGGAATACACGCAGCCATGGCCCCGCCGGCCTCTTCAAGACGTTCAAAGACCGTAATCCTGTATCCCTTATCAGCCAGATCATTGGCCGCAGCCAACCCCGAGGGCCCGGCACCGATCACGGCAATCCTTTCCCCATCGGGCTTTGTCTCTTGGCGCCGTGGTTTATTGATCCCTTTCTCAAAGGCATAATCCGTGGCCAATCGTTTCATCAGCCTAATGGAGACCGGGCCGCCCCATTTGTCAGCCTGACATTCAGTCTGGCAGGGATGGTGGCAGACCCGTCCACAGGCAGTTGGAAATGGGTTGTCCATCTTGATGATCTCCCAGGCCTCCTCAAATCGCCTGCGGCTCAGCAGAGAAACGTACATAGGGACCTTGGTATTGATCGGGCACGATGTCTGACAGGCTGACGCATTTTTCAGGGAATCCAGGTTCTGGTAGATCGTCTCTTTGCAATGCTTCATAAGTACCTCTCTGCGAAATATGCTGCCTTTAAACAGCAGCTTCGGTTCTCACAGTTATTGATCCCGGGACGCCACAATGACGATTTGACAGTCTTAAGATCTTATAGGGTGACTATAACAAACGGGATGAGTTGTTTGATATAACGTTGGGAAATGACTGTAGCGCCTGTTATAACTCTTCTTATAAGCAACCCTTTTTAACCAAACATAAAGAAATAAAGGAATATTAAACTACTCAAATATCGAACGAAAGTCAACCGAAAACCGTATTGAAGAACTGTATGAAATAGACAATTGGGGCAAGCTAAACAGGGTAACCGCCAAGGGCCTACACATTACACTCTTCCTTGACTTCTTATCCATGGGCAATAGCCTTCTATCGAGTTACTGGTCCTTCCGGCAATGAATCTACAGCCGCCGAAATTTCTGCCCCCCGCCCGAACTCTGACGCC
>CAYUBU010000226.1:0-11510 GCA_964443105.1 uncultured Nitrospirota bacterium | reverse complement strand
AATGCCATTACGTCCAAACTGCTGGACACGGTACTGGAGATCCGGCGGTTTGAGAAGAACTACTTCCTCTACCAAAACAGGGAAGACTATCTTGCCGCCATCTCCTACATCAATACGGCCGAAGAACTCATTCGAGAACACCAGGATCAAATCGACGGCACCCCGAGAGCCGCTGTCGGTTGGGACCCTGTGGAGCCTTCCGACGATTATCTCCTCGCAGAACCTGAACCTCTTTCCCGGCGGACCCTGGAGCTCTTTGAAGAATACAAGGGACTGCTGAAGAAGGACTTTGGGCTCAAGACCCACCCGAGGCAGCTGGAAGAGGAACTGCGGGCCCGGGGCCGTGAACTTACTGATTTCGCTGAGAAATTGGCCCAACAGGAGCGAAGGGAGATACAGAACATGCTCTCCGGCACCCGGAGAAACCTGATCTTGTGGACAGGCCTCTTTGTGGTGGGGGCAGCTGTGATCACCATACTCTCGTTCCAGATCGTCAATCAACCGCTCCGAGAGCTCGAAGAGAATATGAAGCGGATATCCGACGGGAACTTCGAAATGCTGTCGTTAAAATCGAAGGATAATGAGATAAAATCGATAAACAGTGCCTTCAACCGGATGATTCAGGAGCTTTTCAAGCAGCGGCACGAGATCATCCGTTCAGAAAAACTGGCTTCTCTCGGGACCATGCTTGCCGGCATCGCCCATGAAATCAACAACCCCCTCTCCAATATCTCCACATCATCGGAAATTCTCTTCGAGGAGATCGAGGGGACCGACGGAGATATGAAAAAAGAGCTGCTTCGTCAGATCGTCAGCGAAACCGACCGGGCCCGGGATATCATCAGGGCACTCCTCGAATTCGCCCGGGAAGAAGAAGGGGAGAAGCGCCCGGTCAACCTCCTGGACACCGTGAAAAGTGCTCTGATGCTTGTCCGGGGGGATCTTCCCACTGCCGTCTCTGTAAAGATCGACGTCCCGTCGACAACCACTATTATGGCGGACAAGCAAAAGATTCAGCGGGCTCTGATGAACCTGCTGAAAAACGCCGGCGACGCCATTTCCAGTAAGGGAGGCGGGGGTTCAATTGCCCTGGCGGCCAGGGAAGCCGGATCTGATGAAGTGGAAATCACCATGGCCGATTCGGGAGCGGGGATCCCCGAAACCATGCTCAACAGGGTGTTCGATCCCTTCTTCACCACCAAAGATATCGGCCACGGGACAGGCCTGGGGCTCTACCTGGCCCATCAGATCATCGACCAGCATCAGGGAACCATCAAAGTGACAAGCCGGCTCGACCAGGGAACGACCTTCACTATCCGACTCCCCTCGGGTCACGTGCTGAAAAAAAGGGCAAACAATGGAAAATAGAACGGAAATTCTGCTGATTGACGACGAGGCAATTGCCCTGAAGAATCTTCAACATGTCCTCCAGAAGGAAGGGTATCATGTCCAAGCCACATCGAGCGGCGAGAACGCCCTCAAGTTATTGAAAAAAAACGATTTTGATCTGGTAATCACCGACCTGAAAATGGAGAAGGTCGACGGCATGCAAATCCTCAGGAGCTGCAAAAAGCGCCGTCCCGACACGGAAGTCATCATGATCACCGGATATGCCACCGTGGAAACCGCCATTGAAGCCATGCGACTGGGGGCCTACCACTACATCACAAAACCGTTCAAGCTCGATGAGGTGCGCAAGGTTGTCCGGGAGGCGGCGGAGAAGCTGAGCCTGAAACGGGAGAACCGGCGCCTGCGGGAGAGCCTGGAAACCTTTCGGGACAAGGTAAAAATCGTGACCCAGGACAAGGAGATGCGTCATCTCCTCGATACTGCCCGGGACGTGGCCCCTACGGACTGTAACATCTTGATCACCGGGGAAAGCGGGACCGGCAAGGAGCTGATGGCCCGGTACGTGAATCTCTGCAGCAAGCGGTCCGAGGGCCCCTTTATTGCCATCAATTGCGGCGCCTTCACCGAAGACCTACTGGGGAATGAGCTGTTCGGCCACGAGCGAGGGGCCTACACCGGTGCCGACTTCATGAAGAAAGGGCTCATCGAACTCGCCGACGGCGGCACCCTCTTTCTGGATGAGATCACCGAAATGAGCATGTCCATGCAGGTACAGCTTCTGCGGGTTATTCAGGAAAAGGAATACCTCCGTATCGGAGGCAACGAGCCGGTCAGGGTCGATGTCCGCTTTCTCGCCGCCACCAACAGGGATGTTCAGGAAGCGATGGAAACGGGGGAATTACGGCAGGATCTCTATTACCGGCTGAACGTTGTCACCCTCCACCTGCCCCCCCTATCGGAAAGACGGGGGGACATTCCGCTGCTCTGCCACCTTTTCCTGCGCAAGTATGCCGCCATCATGGGAAAAGAGGTGACTGAAATTTCAGGGGAAGTCCTGGAGATTCTGGACGGCTACCGTTTCCCCGGCAACGTACGGGAACTGGAGAACATTGTTGAGCGAGGCGTGGCATTGGCCAAGGGGGAAAAGCTGGAAATCACCAACCTGCCGGACGACCTGCGGGATCTGAAGATCCGCAGCTTCCGGAAAGACGGCGATAAGATACCCTCCCTGGAGAACAACGAAGAAACCTATATCCGCTGGGTTCTCAAAGAGGCCGACGGCAACAAGACGCGGGCTGCACAGATGCTCGGGATCGACAGAGTTTCCCTGTGGCGAAAGATCAAGAAATACAACATTGAAAACGAATAACCGTTGCACTTTGCAACAGCCTTTGCCCTTCCGGGATGATCTGAATACAAAAAACTATGCAAATACAGCGACTTACAATCTGGCATAGATATTGCTAACTTATTGTGGCAGAACGCAATCACAGGCATTGCCATTTACGTATGAGCAATCCTGTAACACGAGGGAGGTCACAATGAAGAATTTGGGAAAACGATTCGAAGAAACCATGGCTGCTATCACCTTCGCCGAAATGGGGGAAAGCGGGACCGCACAAGAACTGATGGGGGGAACCGTACCCCGGCAGGCTGAAGCGGCAGCGACACAAAGAAAGCGCTTGGCCAAGAGGTTTAAGGAGACCATGGACGCCGTGGCTTTTGACGAGGCCGGTGAGACGGCGGCAGCCCGCAGCTTCATAACAGAACCGGAGAAGACCGGGAAGCTGCCTGAAGAGCCGCCCTCCCTGGTCGATCATCACAACCGCGCCGTCCGTAAGGAAATCCGGCGCAGCCGCTTGGCGGACGCCATGGAAGCCATCACCTTCGCCGAAGCCGGAGAAGCCGAGACGGCCCGGGAAATCCTGACCGGGATCCCCGCCGAGAAAAAAGTCTCGTCGGAAGGGGTCGAAATCAAAGACCATCGGCTCCAGGCGCTCAGTGAAAGTCATGATCTGAAGATGGAAGCCGTCGCCTTTGCCGAGGCCAACGAGCATGCACACGCCCGGGAAATACTTCGGGAGGAAGAGAAAGAGAACAAGAAGATTCTCGTGATTGGCTCTGAGGAGGGTTACTCGGACGAACTCATTCAATATGCTCTTGGTATGGCAGACCGGATGCAGTATGAAATTGTGGCCCTCAATGTCATCCCCGTGGGAAAACGGCTTTTTAACTTCCTTGCCGACAATGTGAGGGCAGAACTCCAGTCCCGGGCCGAATCGGCCGCGCAGCGGTTTGCAGCCCTTGCAGGAGAGAACAAGATCCCCTTCACCCATCTTGTGAGATTCGGCGATACCGACAAGACCGTGAAGGAAGTCCATAAAGAGAAGAGAAGGATCTCCTTTATTCTGACAGAGCCCGAAGCCGTCCCCGAGTCCCAGACCTACAGACCGAGTATCCCGGTATTCTGTCTGGCAAACGAATAGGATTCAATGGGTCCTGTCGTAATTCCTGGCAAATCGATTTAAAACCGACCAAGCCCCCGCACAGGTATTCACTTGCGCGGGGGATTTGCGTGCCCTCTCTCTATTATATAGGACAGAAAACATGCTCACCCTGGAAATGATCCTTGTCATGGCTGTTATCGCAGCCGCCGTCTTTCTCTTTATCGTCGAATGGGTCCGCGTCGACGTGGTCGCCATTGTTATCATGCTTATTCTGCCCCTGCTCAATCTCTTCACCGTAAACGAAATCGTCAGCGGCAAAGATGTCTTCGTCGGATTCAGCAGCAACGCCGTCATCTCGATTATCGCCGTGATCATCATCGGTGCGGGCCTGGACCGCACGGGGATCATGAACAAAGTCTCAAAACTGATCACCCGATTGGCAGGGAACAGCGAATCGAGGCTCATTTCCCTGGTATCCGGTACCGTGGCCGTCATCTCCTCTTTCATGCAGAACATCGGGGCCGTCGCCCTATTCCTTCCGGCAACCCAGCGGGTTTGCAAAAAAATGGGGATTTCGCCGTCCCAGGTTCTCATCCCCATGGGCTTTCTCGGCATCATCGGCGGCTGTCTCACCCTCGTCGGTTCCAGCCCCCTGATTCTGCTGAACGACCTGATGGCCCCCAAAGGACTGGAGCCCTTCGGACTCTTCTCGGTCACCCCTATCGGCGTCGCCCTGGTGGTGGCTGCTCTGATTTACTTTACCGTCTTTGGGAAACTCATCCTTCCAAAAAAGGGGACCGAAGAGGACAAAGCCCAAACCATCGACTTCGGGAAGATCTACACGTCGGCCAGCGGGCTGTTCGAAATGACATTCCCCGAGGACTGCGATTGCGAAAAGACACTGGAGGACATGGCCATTCGCCCCCGGTACCTGGTAACCCTGGTGGCCATCGCAAAACAGGGGGAGAAAAAGAAGATACTGGCGCCCACCTGGAATACGCGGCTCAGCCCCAATGACGTGATCGCGGTGGTAGGCTCCAAGGAGAACGTGGAGCGATTTGCCGAGGAATACGGCATGAAAGTCAAGTCAAAGCTGGAATTTTTCGAGGACCAACTCTCCTCCGGCAATGCCGGCATGGTGGAGGTGATCGTACCTCCCAATTCCCCCCTCAAAGGGAAAAGCCTGCGGAGCGTTCATTTCCGCGCCAAGTACCAGGTAAACCCCATTGCCGTGAGAAGACGGGACAAGGTCTACTATTCCGGCTTTTCCCACATGACTCTCGAGCCAGGTGACGTCATCCTGATGCAGGGACTTTTCTCAAGATTTCAAATTCTTAAACAGAGCGGTGATTTCACCTTTATCACACCGGTGGAAGGGGAGATCATGAAAACCCACAAGGCCCTCCCGGCCGGCATTTGCTTCGCCCTTGCCCTGGCTCTTGTGATCTCGGGACAGGTGCAACTCTCTGTTGCACTCATGATCGGTGCCTTGGGGATGATCCTCACAGGGGTACTCTCCATCGATGAGGCCTACGGCGCTGTCGACTGGCGTACCGTGTTTCTTCTGGCAGGCCTGATCCCCCTCGGTATTGCCACTGAAAAAACCGGTGCCGCCGGCTATATTGCCACGCAGATTCTGAATTTCATCGGTGACGTTTCCCCCCTGGTGCTTCTCACGGTCATTGGCCTGCTGACCTCGGCCTTCACCCTGGTGGTCTCGAATGTGGGCGCTACGGTCCTGCTCGTACCGCTGGCCATCAACATGGCCCTGGGCGCCGGGGCCGATCCGAGAATGGCTGCGCTGACGGTTGCCGTAGCTGCCTCCAACACCTTCATCCTACCGACCCACCAGGTCAACGCCTATATTATGGGCCCCGGAGGTTACAAAACGGTCGATTATCTGAAAGCCGGCTCCATCATGACAGTCCTTTTCCTTGCCGTCATGATCGGGACAATATATCTCTTCTACGGAGTTTAGCAATCAAGTAGCCATAGCGGTGCCAGGCACCGAATAGATGCCCGCCTCCCGCCTAGCATGAGAAGCAGACGCGCCTGTCTCCAATTCCCTAATACGCTGCCGTGCCTGTCCCCTGTACCATGTGTACCATGTGTGTGTACGGTGCCAGGCAAATTCATCCCGATTATCCCCATAAATACGATTACTGACCTTCTATCTCCCGATGAGCCGGCGAGAAGGGCCAGAATCGGATGGCTATCGCCTTTGAAATTTGTCTCCGTTTCTGATATTAAAAATAGATTACTAGAATGCAGGGCAAACTAGAGAAGGAGTCTAACATGGAGGTGGGCGGTGGAAAGCGGGAGGTTCGAAACATTATGGAGTATTCCAGCGGACTCATCGTATGTTTAGACCAGAACTGCAAACGCATTGATGCCTACTTTGGCCCCAAGGACAGAATACTTCCACTTCTTCGAACGGAGGACCTTTCCAAAGCCAGGATTAAGAGAATGGTGCCCAAAAGGAAAAATAAGCAATCAGGATGGGAAATGATCAGCCAAGGCAAGTTTCTGGCGAATTACCGGTAGTGCCAGGCAACAACATGTTCTTCAAAGCAATGCCATAGACGTCCACGGCTGCGCTGCCCTTCAGCCGCAAAACAGCGAATTCCGCACTCAAATAATTAACTTCCGGGAAAGGGAAATCTGCGAAGGCAGGATTATGCCTATTGAATGGGCTCCCCAAGCGCCGGGTATCCTGCAGCACCACAACCCTTGTAAACGAGGCGTATCCGGCTCGACCGGAGACGATCATGGATCATCGGTAATCCACGTGTCTGAAACGTGTCTGAGAGACTGGGATACCGAGTTGGATGGCTGTGTCAAAAGCCGCGCAGACATCCCTACACACAACCTATTGCAGTATCGCTGCAACCAGCTGACCTTCCGCAACGCACAGCGCTTCGGCAAGACGCGCGGACTTGTGGCAGACGGCCCGGGTCCCGTTCCCCGCTAGACTGAAACCGTCCGGAGGCCGCCGGCGACATAGAGCGCCTCTGCACCCTCTATTTTTATCGGTAGTGACCCTCTGGCTAAAGCCCCGTGGGGCCGAAGTTTGCGGTAGACATCCTCAACAAAGATTCGGGATCCCAGGGCCACGCTTTCGGTAAAGTAGCGGGTCCGATATCTGAAAATTGCGGTTCTCCTGAGACGGTACCCGCTGTGCGCCTCCTGGGCGAGCACAGCCTCGGATATCCCACGATCACCTTCTGATCTTTCCACACCGCCCACCTCATAGACGTATTTTCTATAGGAAGTGATCAAGGACTCGATCTGTGAAAAGCCGACGGGCAGTTCCAAAGTAAGAAATCGGCCCTGGTTTCCGGACTGCAGGTGGTAGCCTAAACCACAGAAGCGGTATTCTTCTGGCCGGTCAACCAGCCCGGCCCTGACGGCGTTCAGATCAATATAGGCCATGCACGAGAGAAGTGCATCGCCGTTTTCGACCACGACGCTCTTGAAGCGCTCGGACCAGAAATAACCGTGCCGATTGTGACGCCGGTTGTACCAGACAGAGAAGCCCTGTTTGATCTCCTTCACATACTCAGACAGATCACCCCATTTCTTCCTGTAGTCCTCCAGTCGTTCCTTCGGGAAAGGCCTTTTTTCGCCATAGTAGAGTCTGAAGCGCCTTTCAATCTCCACGTCTGAGAACTCGCTTCCACTTCTCATTTGTACCAGCAAATGAAAATGGTTGGATAGAACGGAAAAAGTAAAGACATTCACGAAATAGACGGCACTCAGTTTCCGAATCCGCCGGAGCAGGTACTCCTTCTCCAGGTCTCCCAGGACAAAGGCCTGGCCCACGGTCCTGGAAATAACGTGATAACAGCGATTTTCCTCTTTGATCAGACCTCTCGGAATTCTTGCCATGATTACCTCCTCTCAATAGCCAGCGAGATTGACTCAAGCCTCTGTTTCTAGAGGATCAAGGCGAGCATATCGGAGTCTGAGTCGTGGGAACGAAAGGGATCTAGCGGTGAGCTATCGAGCGTTGTTTGATAACGTGTACCAGAGCCAGTGGCGAAGGTCAATAGAAAACAGAGGTTTCACCTGTCCCCAAGTTCTCACTAAAGGGATCTATCGGTGAACGATCGAGAATTACCTGATGTTATCTACCAGAGTCACCGGGGGAAGATCAAGCAAGAAACGGGGTTTCACCTGTCCCCATCGAAATGCTTGGGATGGGCTAGTGGGCGACCAGTACAGCGCACTCGGAAAGAGCGATAACCCGTTCCGAATTGCTGCCCATGAAGAACTTCTTGATGCCGGTCTTGCCTTTTCTTCCGACAACGATGAGATCCACTTCTCTTTCTTTCGCGGCGTGGACAATATTCTCGTAGGGGACCCCCACCGCCGTCACGATCTCGATCTCGAGACCTTCACGCTCAGCCTGTTCCTTTACCTTCAGGACGTTTTCCCGGGCAATCCCCCCCTCCGATTCGCGGCGGGCCACCGACACGGCAACCAGTTGGCTTCCGCTTCGCTTGGCCAGGCTGATGGCCTCACCCACCGCCTTCTCACACCGTTCAGAACCGTCGGTGGCAACGAGGATCTTCTTCAGGGTGATCCCGGCCTCCCGGGGCACCACCAGCACATTACAGGGGGCATCCCCGATGACTGCTTCCGAAACACTCCCCATCATGAGCCGTTTCAGACCGGTTCTCCCCTTTCGGCCCATGACGATCAGGGTCGCGCCCACCTCCAAGGCGTCATCAATGAGATGGCGGTGTACGTCGCCGCCCCGATGGGCGATGGTTTCACACGCCACCCCCTCTTGTTCGGCCTGTTCTTTAATCCTCTTGAGAAGCTCTCTCACTTCCACCGCCGCCTCTTCCACCGTATCCATGGCGAGGGCCGAAAACTCGGGGTTGGTCTCAACCACGGCGGAGACGTACATCTTGCTTGAACAGACTTTGGCAAGGTTGATCCCTTCCCTCACGGCCCCTTTGCTGCATTCATCACAGGCCGCAGCCACCAGAAGTTTCTGAAGCTCCCCGATTGGGCATGATAGCATTTCCATCTCTTAGTGCCCTCCCGACTTTAAAACGCCTGACGCCGCCAGGGCCAGGACCAGAACTTCCAGAATGGCAATGAAGGCAAACACCTTATCTTTCTTTCTGAAGAATATCGGAATGATCCGCATATAGCAAATGATGGTAACCCCCGCGAGAAAGGCAATGCCGGTGAAATTCAGGAAATCACCCTTCCCGAGGAGATGAAGCCAGGCCCACCCCGGTTGAATGTCGGCATGCTCGAGATAGTCGTGAACCGATAGACCCCAGTAGTTGGGAAGTTCACCCACCGGGATGTGGGGCTTGAAGATCCCGGTCATATAGATGAAAAAGGTCACGATGAGCATGAGCAGACCGATTTTCATCCCTTTATCGAGAAGATCGGCATAGGTCAGCTGCTCCTCTGTTCCCTTGAGTTCCGACATAGTAGACTCCTATCCCCTGTTGGTCTTACTCCCAGATTCCCAGCCCCTTGAGCAACGCCCTGGAGCCGGCAAAGAGGAGCATAACGATGACAATATAACGAACGGAAGCGGGCTTGACTTTGGTGAGGATTCGCACACCGACCATGGAACCGAGCATAATGCCGATAATGGAGGGAACCACGATCATCGGGATTACGGCTCCGTTGTTCACGTAGATCCAGGCCGCCGAAGTATCTGTAACAGAAAGGAGGAACTTGCTGGTCGCCACCGAGACTTTCAGGGGGGCCCCCATCATGAGGTTGAGCACCGGCACGTTGGCCCATCCGGCACCGAGGCCGAACATCCCCGCCATGATGCCGATGAGAATGAACGTGGCCAGAGCCTGGGGGGTCCGTTGAACCTGCCATTCGATTTCTTTGTCTGCCGAAGCTTCATAATAGATCCCGTTGATCCGAAGGGCCGCCGACAGGGCATCGGGCTTTTTCACCTCGGGATACTCGGACTTCTTGGCCATGAGCATGATGGC
Organism: uncultured Nitrospirota bacterium; assembly: GCA_964443105.1. Classification (GTDB taxonomy): domain Bacteria; phylum CG2-30-53-67; class CG2-30-53-67; order CG2-30-53-67; family CG2-30-53-67; genus CAYUBU01. Next base: position 1,732 of record CAYUBU010000226.1, on the reverse strand, counting down.
CACAATGCCGAGAATAGTAGCTCCCAGGGCGGTCTGGATGACGTTGGTGGGAAGTGCAAGGCCGATCATCGCCCCGACGATGGCACAGGCCGACGCGATCAACGCCACCGGCAAAACCAGACGGAGGTCAGCGAGCCCTTTTTTGAGAAGCCCCGGCCCTGCCGCCAGGGCTCCGGCAAGGGCGACCAGAAGGCCCGTGCCTCGGACGAAGTCGAGATGGAAGGGGAAGAATCCGCCGATAATCGGCACGTAGAGGACGCCGCCGCCCACACCGCCGAGAACTGCCAGAATACCAAGGACAAAGGTCACGATGAAAAGAATGAGGGGCCAAGCCCACCATGGCAGCGAAGAGCCTTTCTGCACCACTTCGCCCGCATGTTCAGCACCAAAGGCAATACCGGATATTCCCAGTATAACGATAAAGGCTCCCAAAAAGATCAGACAGCGCTTGCTAAACGGCATTTCAACCCGAACTTTCTCTTAAGAATACAAGTATTGAGGGATTTAAAACCCTATTGGAATGACAAAGCGGACGTAATCTTACTCCCATTGATTTAGTCTTGTCAATAACAGAATATGTCTTTTTCCGCATATCCTTTAAAAAATTGTCATATTGATGATGATCAGCCCGAGGGGAACTCCGCTAACGCCCGACCAAACAGGTGCGGAGCCGCACCTGGATCAGGCCGAAAAGGACCTTTGGCTCATTATCGGCGCGCCGTTGACCAGACACTTTCATGAAAAAGATCCCCTGTGGCCTCAAAATCAGAGAAAGAACAAGAGGCAGAAATAGAGTGCCAGGGAAAGACCGATCATGCCCAGGGATACAATCCCCGCGCGGAAGTGCCGGATCAGCTTCTCTTTTTCCGCCTCCTTCTGGGCAGCATCCAGGCCGCTGATCGCCCAGTAAGGCGTCAGCACGAGAAGCGACAGGCGGACCGGCGCATCCCTGAATAAACGGCTCACCGAAACGGCCAACCCCTGTATAAAGAACTGGTTCGCAATCCGGTTCAAGCCATTCCAGCCCTTATCCATGGCCATATAAAAAAGCCGAGCGCCCTTGCGATAAAACCAGTCCGCATCCACGTTGATCGCCCGGACCTCGGCAGGATAAATCCCGGACATGAGCAACAGGGTGAAGGCCAGCGCCGAGAAGAAGAGGAGCTGGGTTTGAGCCATGACGTGAGAAGCGGTGTAGGGTTGGTAGTCGACGGCATAGGGTAGAATACTATAGAGGGGCGCAGGATAGGAGCCGATAAATATGCAGAGAAATGCGGTAATGCCCATGGCAACCAGCATATTCAACGGGGCCTCTTTGACTCTGTGCCCGGCGTCGTGGGAAAAGAAGGCAAAAAAGGGTATCTTGATCCCGGCATGGTGGAACACGCCGGCGGAGGCAAAGAGAAGAATCAGCCAGAGCACGGTCATATGGTCGTGGGCTGCGGCCTCCATAACCATCGATTTGCTGACAAAGCCGCTGAAGAATGGAAAGGCAGAAATCGATGCCGCCCCCACGATGCAGAAAAATGCGGTCCAGGGCATCGACTTGTAGAGCCCCCCCAAATCGGTGGCGTTGATCTTGCCTGTGCGATGCATGACAGCCCCCATAGACATGAAAAGGAGGGCCTTGAAAAGCACATCGTTGAAGGCATGGGCCGTCGCCCCGTTAATGGACATCTTCGTGCCGATGCCGATGCCCACCACCATAAACCCCACCTGGTTGATCAGGCTG
>CAYUBU010000225.1:0-17281 GCA_964443105.1 uncultured Nitrospirota bacterium | reverse complement strand
GAGTACGTCTCCGCGTAATTCCTTGATCTCCTTGACCTTTCACAAAATTGGCAGTTTCCGAATTGGAAACAATTTATTGTAACCATCCGGAGGTGAAGCGTTTCCGGATGGACACTAGCTTGAAAATAAGCTACCCAAAAGTAGTGAAATGGGCCGCCAGACTGAATAGAATTGACTGGGGCCCGTCTTTTATATATCCTGCTCTCCGGGTGGGATCCACTGTTCCTAACTAAACATGGGGGTGTAATGATGAGTCGAGCAATAATGATGGCGGTGATGGTCATGTTCTGCCTTGCCGGGGTGGCCAGCACCGAGGCGGCCGACTACGTTGGTGTGAAAAAGTGCAGGATGTGTCATCCCAAGCAGTACAAGAGCTGGGAACAGACGAAGATGGCAAAGGCCTTCGAGATCCTTAAACCGGGAGAGCGTGCCGAGGCCAAGACTGCAGCCGGTCTCGATCCCAATAAGGATTATACAGCCGATGCTTCCTGCGTCGCATGTCATAGCGTCAATGGAAGCGCCGATATGCCCGGGGTTCAGTGCGAAGCTTGCCACGGCGCTGGATCGGACTACATGAAAGTCATGATGACCAACCGGGACTACAAGAAGGAGGAACTCATCGCGGCGGGGTTTGTGACACCGGACGAGGCAACCTGTAAGAAGTGCCATAATGAGAAGAGCCCCTTCAAAAAGGAGTTCGTTTTTGAAGAGCGTGTCAAGGAAGGCACCCATGAGCACTTTCCCTTAAAGAAGGCCCATTAATTCTGGGAAGTCTTTATTCTAACCGCTGCCTTCCCGGGAGGGCAGCGGTTTTTTTTGTTGTTGCGGCGGAGTAGGCCTAATGTCTTCAGCCAGAATAAAGGTGCCAGGCAGGCCTGCCTGGCACCTCGCTGCCTCGAAGAAGCCATTGCCACGAATCTCCCCCGTGTGGTATACAATGGTCATTCCATAAGACCTCCGACCCGGCGAGGAACAGCAATTCATGGGGCAGCAGAAGAAGTCTGAAGATATGCTCGGCCGATCAGCCCTGCTCGAGCGGCGGGAAGCGCAGCGCCTTTTCAGTGGTCACTTACCCCCTCCCACTCTCTCCTCTGAAGAAATCGACGTGACCGCTTCCCTCGGCCGGATTGTCTACAGTGAAATCACGTCGCCTGAAAGCCTCCCTCCCTTTGCCCGGTCCACCATGGACGGTTACGCCGTCCGTGCCCGAGACACCTACGGCGCAACCGAATCCCTCCCGGCCTATCTGAATCTTGTGGGTGAGGTTCTCATGGGCGCCGCTGCCGGCTGTGCGGTGGGCGAGATGGAAACGGTGAAAATCTGGACCGGGGGCATGATTCCCGAAGGGGTCGATGCCGTGATGATGCTCGAGTACACGGCCGCGGTGGACAATAAGATGATTGAGGCGAATCGGGCTGTTGCCTCCGGGGAGAATGTCATCGAGGCGGGAGAGGATGTGGCCAGGGGAGCACCGGTCCTGACATCGGGGCACCGGATGCGCCCTCAGGACATTGGCGCCCTTTGCGGCCTCGGTATAACGCGACTGGCCGTCTGTCGCCGGCCCCGGGTCGCCGTGATCCCCACAGGAAATGAAATTGTGCCGCCCGACGCCGTCCCCGGTCCGGGGCAGATTCGGGACATTAACTCCCATCACCTGGCTGCCCTGATCCGCCAGGACGGCTGTGAAGCCGTATTGTATCCCGTCGTTCCCGACGAGGAAAGCCGTTTCGAATCGGTGTTAAAGCGTGCCATGGGTGAAACCGAGGTGGTTCTTCTGTCAGGCGGGAGTTCCGTCGGGGCCAGGGACCTGACGGCTCAGGTGCTTTCGGGGTTGGGAGATCCCGGTGTGATCTTCCACGGCGTGGCGGTCAAGCCGGGGAAACCGACCATCGGGGCTGTCATTGACGGCAAGCCTCTCTTTGGCCTTCCGGGACACCCGGCGTCCGTGGTCATCGGGTACGAGCTTTTCGTAAGGCCACTTTTGCATAGCCTCTCCGGGGTGCCTGACGTGTCCTGGGAGCCTTTCTCCAACAGACCCCGAATCAGGGCCAGGATGGGGCGCCGTATCGCTTCCCGTTCCGGTCGAGAGGACTATGTCCGGGTAGCCCTGGAGCGGGATGGTGATGAGGTGGTGGCCAGACCTGTATTGGGAAAATCGGGGCTCATTACCACCCTCGTCCATGCCGGAGGTACGGTGATCATCCCGGCAAATTCGCTGGGTCTGGATCAGGGAGATGAAGTCCATGTGCGGCTCTTTGGTTGATTTTCTGAATTGCGGGAGGCGGACGGAGTCATGAAAAGGCAGGTGTTTCCTGAAAGTACGCCCCTCGCCGAGGCGCAGGAAGTTTGGCGCAGGGCGCTCGCCAGCCTGGGAGCACTGCGGCCGCTGCCCGGTGAAACGGTCCCTGTGGATGATGCCCTGGGACGGATTACCGCCGAGGCCGTCGCTGCGAGGCTGTCATCACCGTCTTATCACGGGTCTGCCATGGATGGCGTGGCCGTCCGTTTTGCCGATACCTTTGGTGCCGCGGAGAAATCGCCCAGGCGACTGAAGATCGGAGAAAATGCCCTCTACGTGGATACCGGTGATCCCCTTCCCGAGGGAACCGATGCCGTCATCATGATTGAGGACATCGAACCCTGCGGCGAAGACGAAATCGAGATCATTGCGGCGGCGACCCCCTACCAGCACGTGCGGATGGTGGGCGAGGATCTGGTGGCCACGGAACTCGTCCTTCCCGAGAACCACCGTATCCGGCCCGTTGATATGGGGGCCATGCTGGCCGGTGGTCAGGTGGAGGTGCTGGTACGCCCCAGACCCCGGGTGACGGTGATTCCCACGGGCAATGAATTGGTGCAGCCGGGAGCAAAAGGGGGCCGGGGAAAAATTATCGAGTTCAACTCCAGGATCCTCTGCGGGATGATCGCCGGGTGGGGAGGGGAGGCGGTGCGCCACGAGACCGTACCAGACGATTTCGACCGCCTCAAGGGTGCCATTCTCAAAGAGGTGGCCCGTGCCGACATGGTTGTGGTCAACGGCGGGTCGTCGGCGGGTCTGGAAGATTTTACGGTACACGCCCTGCGGGAACTGGGGGAGGTTTTCATCCAGGGGGTGAGCATCAAGCCGGGCAAACCGGTAATCCTCGGTGCCGTCAGGGGGAAACCGGTCGTCGGCATTCCCGGTTATCCCGTCTCTGCCGCCTTGACCCTGGAACTCTTCGTGAGGCCCTGGGTCTATGCCTGCCAGGGAGTTACGCCACCTGAACCGGAAGAGGTGGAGGCCTTGCTCGCCAGGCAAGTGGCGTCGACGGTTGGTCAGGAGGAATTTATCCGGGTCAAGGTGGGGCTTGTGGGCGCGGGACTGATCGCCACGCCGGTCTCCCGGGGTGCCGGGAACCTCATGTCCCTGGTCCGAGCCGACGGGGTTTTGCGGGTTCCTGCCATGAGTGAGGGAATCGGGGCGGGCCAGAAGGTCAGGGTCTCCCTTGTCCGTTCCCGGTCGGAGGTCGAACAGACCGTCGTTTGCATCGGAAGCCATGACAACACCCTGGACATTCTTGCGAACTGTCTGAAGAAAAGATACCCTGAGCTTTCATTCTCATCGGCCCACGTGGGAAGCATGGCCGGTCTGGTGGCCATCAAGCGCGGGGAAGCACACCTGGCGGGGACCCATCTCCTGGATGAAAAGAGCGGAGAGTACAATATCCCTTTTCTCCGACGCCTCCTTCCGGAGAAACCGATGGTTCTGGTGAATCTGGTTCACCGCGATCAGGGACTCATGGTTCAGAGAGGAAACCCGAAGGGAATCGGCGGTTTTGATGATCTCAAACGGCAGGATGTCATTTTTGTCAACCGCCAGAAAGGTTCGGGGACACGCATCCTGACAGACAAAGAGTTAAAAGCCCGGGGTATTGATAGTGCCGCGGTGCATGGCTATGAACGGGAGGAGTACACCCACATGGGGGTGGCCTCCGCCGTGGCTAGCGGGACGGCGGACACGGGGCTCGGTATTCTGGCGGCCGCGAGGGCGCTGGACCTGGAGTTTATCCCGGTGGCCAGGGAGCGCTATGATTTTGCCGTGCCCGCAGCGTTCTTTGGGTCTCAGGCCATGGCCCGAATCCTTGAGCTTCTGAGAGAGGACGGCGAATTCAAAGAGATGGTGAGCCGTCTCGAAGGCTACGACGTATCTGATATGGGGAAGGTGGTTTATACGGGGGGAGAGGAGAAACGGTAGACCTGGACAAAGTGGCGGCCCGAGACGGGGGCTCTTGGATCGCCGCGTCTGCCGAGGCGGCGCGGGGCGCCTCCTTTGGCCGCCAGGCTCCGTGGAATACTCCTCTTCATGGAGTGAGCGTGACCGATTGGGAAACTGACGAAACGAGTCGACTCGTCCCTGAGGATCGTTTGGATCCGATGGTGCGAAAAATCTGTCTGTCCGTTCCTCCGCCAAGCCTGGAGGACAACCGGGGCGATGTGGACCGGGTGCTGGATACGCTGGCCAAAAGGGAGGGAATCGAGGCGCCCTCTGTTCCCCTTTCCCTGGCCGCAAGAATCTCCGCCGTGCTCTATGAATCGGACTTTATGATGACCCTCGTTCTTGCCCAGAGCCGGCGGGGGTGGGATGTTATCGACGTGGAACCCGGGGATACACAGGGTGCCCATTGGGGCATGGCCGTTGATCTGGGATCGACGAACATGGTTTTTTACCTCGTCGACCTCTCCCGAGGGATGCTCGTGGCACGGCGTGCCGTGGAGAATCCCCAGGTTCGGCATGGGGAGGATATATTAAGCCGCATCCATGAATGCCGGGAACCGGAGGGCCTTAAAAAGCTCCAGCAATTAACCGTCGAGGCTTTTAACGGGGAAATTGCAGCGATCCTGGAAGCCCGGGGGATCGACTCCCGGCATCTGTATGCTTTTTCCGTAGCCGGGAACACGACCATGGCCCATCTGTTGCTGGGCCTCTCTCCTCTCAGGATCTGCCGGGAGCCCTATATTCCGGTAGTGAACCGGCCCGATATCTGTCAGGCCCGGGAGATCGGGCTTGCGGGCAATGAGCGGGCCGTCCTCTACGTTCTCCCCAATGTGGGAAGCTATGTGGGCGGAGACGTACTGGCAGGGATTCTGGTCTCCCGTCTCCACGATGAGGATGAGGTTTCCATTCTCGTTGACGTGGGGACCAACGCTGAAATTGTCCTGGGCAGCCGGCAATGGCTGATGGTGGCGGCGGGCGCTGCAGGACCGGCCCTTGAAGGCGGCGTGGTCAAATGCGGCATGCGTGCCGCGGAAGGCGCCATCGAGACGGTCCGAATAGACCGCAGGAGTTTGAAACCGTCGTACCGAACCATTGGTGATGTCATGCCGCTGGGACTCTGCGGTTCCGGCCTCATTGACCTGATGGCGGAACTCTTCCTGAGCCGCGTCATCGACGAAAAAGGCCGAATTGTCGCGCAAAGCCCCTATGTGGTCGATTGTGACGGGGCAGCGGCCTATCAGGTGGCATCATCTGATGAGAGCGGCACCGGGGAAGCCATCGTTCTCACCGAGTTAGACATCAACAATCTGCTCCGGACAAAGGGCGCCATGTACACGGCATTGACGGTCATCACCCGAAACGCCGGGATCTCTTTTCAGGACCTGAAACGTTTTCACGTGGCCGGCACTTTCGGGGCCTATATTGATCCCCGGATGGCTGTTACCATCGGCATGGTGCCCGACATACCGATTGACCGATACAGCTATCTCAAGGAGAGTGCGGGCATGGGCGCCTGCCTCTGTCTTTGCGCGAGGGAGAAAAGGGAAGAACTGGATGCCATCTGCGGGAAGATTACCTACATGGAGCTGAATGTGAACGGGGACTTCATGAACCTTCTGAATGCCGCCATGTTCATCCCCCATACGGACCATAGTCAGTTCCCTTCGGTTTCCCGTCCCCGGTGCTGAGTGCAGGCAGGAGGATTATGAAGTCGCTTTTTCTTCAACGATTCAATGGGCCAGGGTCAAGTCGGGCCGACTCCACGGAAGCGGCCCGACGTTTCGACGGAAGGCGGCGACGTTGTCTTTCCCGGTTTACCCTGTTGGTTCTCGCGATAATGATGGCATTGTCCGCCTGTGTGGGCACCTATCCGCCGCCCGCGGGTCCCGGGGTGTCGGTTCCGGCACCCAGAGCTTCGGTCCCGAAGACGCTGCCCCCGGAACTCACGCCCTTGTCGGACGTCAAGGTTCTCACCCGAGGCGGATTGGCGGCGCTTCTTGCGGTGGAGCTCCCCCTGGACTCCTTCTCCGAGAAAGGCGTTTTCCCCATCGCGGTGGATGTGTCGGACCATTGGGCCAGAAAGGATATCCTCAGTGCCGTAAAGCTCGGTCTCCTTTCGGTGCCTGCCAATCACCAGTTTCAGCCCGATCTTCCGGCTACCCGGGGAGACGTGGCCCAGACGCTGCACAACATCATGGCACTCCGGGGATTGGCCCCTAAACCCCTTCCCCTCGCCGCTGACATTCCCCGGGATCTGCCTCCGGGCCATAGGGCCTATAAAACAGTGCGGGAAATTCTGGCGGCCGGTATGATGCATGTCGATTCGGCGGGCCGTTTCAATTTGTCTCAACCGATCAGTGGTTCCGAGGCTTCAGCGTGTCTGAAAAAAATCAGCAGACTCCTGGCGCCCTTCAGATAGCCTCAACCCCCGTCGTGCCGGGGGCCGGGGGGACGTGTTGAGAGGATCCCGGCGCTGTGCTATAGTTGCACTATTCCGAGGCATTGTATGCGGGTTTTTTCGAGACGACTGTTCAGTCCCTTTTTGATTCTCCTGGTGATTTTTGTACTGGCCCTCCCCCTTTATTTTTTTGTGACCGGGCAAGGTAAACTCAAAGAGGTTGCCGAGGAAGTGCGTGAGATGATCGAATCGAGGGCCGAAGTGGCCTTCGAAAATTTCCATTTCACCGAACGGGTCGAGGGAGAGCGAAAGTGGGAAGTCTGGGCCGACCGGGCGGAACGCTTTCTCGACGATTCGAGAGTCCATATGGATGGCGTCAAAGTCGAATTTCTCCTGAAGCCTGGGGAATGGGGACGGCTCCGGGGGCGGGAGGGTGATTATTTCGAAAAGGAGAAGCGGGCGGTGATCTCCGGTGACGTGAGAGTGGAAACGGATGGTGGCTATCTGGTTTATGGCGACCGGATGGTCTGGGAAGCGGAGGCTGGCGTGCTGCGATCGGACCAGCCGGTCCGTGTGGTGACCGATCGATACATGGTGCGGGGCGACCGGATGGTGTTCTGGACCGAAGAGAAACGGGTCCGGGTTGATGGCGGTGTGCGGGCGGTTATTGGGTCCGAGTTGGACAGCCGGGAGAGTACGCCATGAGAGGGCTGGGGATGACAGCGGTACGCCGGGTCCTGCCCCCCCTGTGGGTCCTCGGGGCGATCTTGCTTTCTGTGGCGGTGCCCGGGGCCCGGGGGAATGAACAAGTCCCTATCACCATCACCTCCAACCGGATGGAAGGCGACTTTAAATCGGGGATCATTACCTTTCTAAACGAGGTGAAGGTGGTGCGGGGGGAGATGGTCCTTTATGCCGACCGTGTCGAACTCTACCCCAGGGAACGGGGAAAACAGATCGACAAGGTGGTGGCTTCGGGCCACGTGCGGGTGCTCGATGGCAGCCGGTCCGCATGGGCGGACCGCGCCGAATATATTGATGCCACCGAGATTCTGGTACTGACAGGAAATGCAAAAGTCTCCGACGGTCAGAACACGATCACCGGGCCGCTGATTCGGGTCTACTTGCGGGAGGAACGGACGGAAGTCGAGGGGAACACGGTGGAGCGGCCCCGGTTCCTCTTCTATCCAGACGGGCCTGACGGGGTGAAAAAAGAGGATCAGGGGGGCGGGAATTGACGGACGATCATGGGCAGAGGGGACCGGCCGCACTTCAGGCCAAAAGCCTTGTCAAAGGGTATAACGGGATCGAGGCTGTCCGGCGGGTCAGCCTTGAGGTGGGTTCCGGGGAAATGGTCGGCCTGCTGGGGCCAAACGGTGCCGGTAAGACCACGACTTTCTACATGGTCGTCGGGCTGATTCAGGCCGACGGCGGCCAAGTGTTCCTGGGTGACGATGACATTACCCGGGATCCCATGGTGCTCCGAGCCCGAAAAGGGATCAGTTACCTTCCCCAGGAACCGTCGGTATTCCAGAAGCTGACGGTGGAACAGAATCTTCAGGCCGTGGTCGAGAATCTCCCTCTTTCCCGGGCGGCCCAGCACGACCGGGTTGAATCGCTGCTCCACGATTTTGGTATCGATCATCTTCGGAAACAGAAGGCCTATACCCTGTCCGGCGGGGAGAGGCGACGTCTCGAGATTGGCCGAGCCCTGGTGATTTCCCCCTCTTTCATCCTTTTGGATGAGCCCTTTGCCGGAATCGATCCCATCGCTGTCGGGGAGATCGAAGAGATGATTAAGAAGCTGAAAAATAAGGGAATCGGCGTCCTCATCACCGATCACAACGCAAGAGAAATGTTGAAAATTGCCGACAGGTTGTATATAATGATCCAAGGAGAAATACAGATCAGCGGGCCGCCGCAAGAGGTGATTCGCGATCCCGTCGTTCGAGATCATTATCTGGGTAAAAACTTCGAAATTACCTAGTGAATCTGTGCTGATAAGAGGACGATTCGCTCCTTTTTGAACGAGACGAGGCTCTTTATGCAGCTGGACATGCGACTCAACCTGAAACTGGCCCAGAAGCTGGTTATGACGCCTCAGCTCCAGCAGGCCATCAAACTTCTTCAACTCTCCAAACTCGAACTCATTCAGAACATACACCAGGAATTGATGGAAAACCCTGTTCTGGAGGAGGAATTGCAGGAACCGGCAGCGGAAGAGAAACCGACCGAGGCGGAACCCGGCGAAAGCCAGGAGAAGAAAGAGGCCAAGGAGGAGGAGTTCGACTGGCAGAATTATCTCAATGACACCATGGGATCGGGCTATTCTGCCTATGAGCCCTACAACGATTCCGAAGAAACCCCATCCTACGAAAACACACTCTCCAAAAAATCGACCCTCGGTGAACATCTCATGTGGCAACTGCACATGTCCAGTCTCGACGAAGCGTCTAAAATCATTGGTGCAAACATCATTGGCAACCTGGATGGCGACGGTTACCTCCGCTCCACCACCGAGGAACTGGTGCACGCCACAGGGGCCTCGCCGGAAGCGGTACAGGCAGCGCTAAAGCAGGTGCAGCGTTTTGATCCTCCCGGGGTGGCGGCCAGGGACCTGCAGGAATGTCTCCTCATTCAGGTCAGACAGCTGGATGCGCAAAATACCGTCGTCGAGGCGGTGATCCAGCATCATTTCGGTCTGCTCCAGAAAAAGAATTTTCCCGCCATCGCCCGAAAACTTGACGTCCCGGTGGAGGAAGTGCAGATGGCGGCCCGGGTGATCGAGGAGCTGGAACCGAAACCCGGCCGCGCCTTTGGAGGCGAAGATCCCGTCTACATTATTCCCGATATTTATGTGGTTCGAGACGGGAAGAATTTTTCCGTTATCCTGAACGACGAAGGGCTGCCCCAACTGAAGGTTTCCTCCTTCTATCGCCGCATGCTGAAAAACAGGAGCCATTTGAACAGTGCGACGGCAGAATATGTGGAGGGCAAGTTCAAGTCGGCCCTGTGGCTCATCCGGAGCATTGAACAGAGGCAGAAAACCATCTACCGTACCATGGAGAGTATCCTCAAATTTCAGCGCGGTTTCTTCGAAAAGGGGCCGGCCCACTTGAAGCCGATGGTCCTCCGGGATGTGGCTGAAGACATCGGGATGCATGAATCGACCATCAGCCGGGTGACAACCAATAAGTATGTGCATACACCCCAGGGCATATTCGAGCTAAAATATTTCTTCTGCAGCGGACTGAATACGACCAGGGGGAGCATTTCGTCGATCAGCGTTCAGGAGCAGATCAGGCACCTTATTCTGGAGGAAAACAGCGAGAAACCGCTGAGTGACCAGAAGATCGTGGAAATTCTCAAGGGGAAGGGAATTGAGATCGCGAGAAGGACGGTCACGAAATATCGGATGGAACAGAACATCCTTTCCACGACGGAAAGAAGAAGAATGAGCCGGTAAGATTGGGACATGCGTCCCGTTGACCCGGTTTTGCATCAACATTTCTCTCAAAAAAGAGCCCAATCTTTCTCAAGACATGCCGTCGGCAGTTGCATTCGGTCCTTTCGGTGATGTAGAGTAGTGTGGCAGCAGCTTACCGGTTTACGGGGGCCCCGCGGAGCAGGTTTACACTGCCCTTGTCGCGGCCTTCCCGTGTACGAAAAAAGGAGGTGATTTCCATGCAGTTAAACATAACCGCCAGACACATGGAATTGACCGACGGCCTGAGGGCCCATATTGAAAAGGAGTTGGGTAAGCTGAAACGTCATTTTCACAAGGAAGCGGAGACGCAGGTGACCCTGACCGTGGAGAAATACCGCCACACGGCAGAGGTCACGTGCAACGTGGGCGGGCAGGTTTTTAACGCCGCCGAAGAGACCAAGGACATGTACCACTCAGTGGATCGCGCTATAGAAAGCGTGCGGCAGCGGTATAAAAAATTCAAGTCGAAAAACTGGAGCGGCAAGGGGAGACCAGGGCTTGGCGCAGAGATGGAACGCAGTGTCCCCGCGGAATTCGGCGGGAACGACGCTGTCGCTGCACAGAACAGAAAACCGAGAATCGTCAAGGCCAACAAGTATGCCGTCAAGCCCATGTCCGCGGATGAAGCGGCCATGCAAATGGATCTGCTGGAAAAGGATTTCATTGTATATACCGACGCGGCATCAGATCAGGTCAATGTGCTCTATCGTATGAAGGATGGGAACCTGGGTCTCATTGAACCTTCTTATGAGTAGTGTTTGCTTTCGCCGTGTCAGGGGAAGATGCCGCTGGCACAGGGCAAAGAGGCGGCATGACATTTGTTGTTTGAGTGAAGGCAGCCAGAATGTGAGAGGGGCGCGATGAGACTGACGGATATTTTGGAGCCGGGACTGATTCTTCCTGATCTTGCCGGACAGAACAAGCGGGAACTTCTCAACAATTTTGCGGCGCTTCTGGATGACCAGAACAAGATCAAGGACCGCAGCGAGTTCCTTGAGGTGATCCTGGCACGGGAAGCCCTTGGCAGTACTGGAATCGGAGAGGGGATCGCCATACCTCACGGCAAGCTTGGAAGCATCGACAATCTCGTTCTTTCCTTCGGCATTTCCAGACAAGGCGTCGATTTTGATGCCATGGACGGGAAGCCGGTCTATTTGTTCTTTGTCCTCATTGCGCCTGAGGATTCGCCCGGTGACCATCTGAAGGCGCTGGCCAGGATCTCCCGAATCCTGAAAAGCACAAGCTTCAGGGAACGGCTTCTTGCCACAGGGAATCGGGATGAGATCTACCGGTGTATCAAGGAGGAGGATGAACAATACGGGCCCTGATTCCATTACGGATAGCGGCGGCAAAGACTTGGGGCAGGTAACCGTCGAAGACCTGTACCGTGCCAACCAATCCAAGCTTCAGCTCGAGCTGCTGGCAGGCAAAGGGGGCATGCACCATGCCCTTCGCAAGCCGCGCATCCAGAAATCGGGTCTCGCCCTCGCCGGTTTTACGGGCCATATCGATCCCTCCAAGATCCAGATCTTAGGCGAAACGGAAATTACCTATCTTGAAACACTCACCCCGAAAGAGCGGGAAGAGCGGCTCCATCGGTTTTGCGGCAGTCAGGTTCCCTGCTTTGTGGTGACCAAGGGACAGGAGATTCCCCAGGAACTGATTGAAGTCAGTCGTCTGCATGAAATACCGCTCTTCCGGTCTCCCAAATACAGTTCACGGTGCATCAAGACCATAACTTCCTACCTGGAAGATGCCCTGGCCCGCCAGATTATCCGTTCCGGCGTCCTGGTGGATGTCTATGGTGTCGGGATACTCATCCTGGGAAAGAGCGGCATCGGCAAGAGTGAATGTGCACTGGATCTCATCGACCGGGGGCACAGGCTGGTGACCGACGATGTGGTCGTCCTCAAAAAGAAAGACTCCGATACACTTGTGGGGAGCAGTCCCGATCTGACCCGTCAGCATATGGAAATAAGGGGTTTGGGGATCATCAACATCAGACATCTCTACGGGGTTTCATCCATACAGTCGGAAAAGAACATCGAGCTCGTAGTCGAACTGATTGATTGGTCGCCGTCGGAGAAGGTTGAACGACTCGGACTCGACGAAGAGAGATACGGCATACTGGACGTGATGAAACCCTATTTGCGTATGCCTGTCAGACCGGGCCGCAACATGGCACTCATACTGGAAGTGGCGGCCAAGAGCCACCTGCTCAAGAGAACCGGCCTTTCCCCGGCCCATCGTTTTGAAAAACAACTCCTGGACAGCATGAATGGACAGCAAGAAGAGTGACAATCCGGAGCTGATTATTATCAGCGGGATATCGGGTTCCGGCAAGAGTACTACGGTCCGTCAGTTTGAAGATATGGGGTTCTTCTGTGTGGACAACCTTCCCATAGAGCTGATCCCCAAATTTCTGGAACTGTGCGGCCAGCGGGGCAGTGAAATCGACAAGGTCGCTCTCGTGGTTGATGTGAGAGAAAAGAAATTTCTGACAAAATATCGGGAGGTCTTATCGATCCTCGGGGATATGGGGTTCCACTATCAGGTGCTGTTCCTTGACGCCTCCGACGAGGTTCTCATCCGGCGGTTCAGCGAGACACGGCGCAAGCATCCGCTGGCCGAAACGTCTGTCAGGGAAGGACTCGCTTTGGAACGGCAGCTCCTTGGGGATGTGAAAGAGAGTGCCCACAATGTGATTGACACCTCGGATTTCTCCATCCACGATCTCCGTCATACACTTCAGAAACATTTTGGAGGGGCCATCCGGAGCGGCAGGATGTCCATCTCTCTGGTGGCCTTTGGATTCAAGTACCGGATCGCGAACAACGCGGACCTCGTTTTCGACGTTCGATTTCTTCCCAACCCCTATTTTGTGGATCGCCTCAAACATCTGACCGGCAAGGATGAAGAGGTCATCCGATATGTTCTCGATATGGATGAAACGCAGGAGTTTCTGAAGCGGCTTTGTGATTTTGTCGATTATCTTCTACCCCGGTACGTGGCGGAAGGAAAGTCTTATCTGACCCTGGGGTTCGGGTGCACCGGCGGTCGTCACCGTTCCGTGGTGATTGCAGACGCCGTGAAGAGGCACCTGGAAGCCAAAGGTTTTGATGCATCGGTCTGGTGCAGGGATATTGAACGAGGATGACGCCGCTTCGTCAATGGTGGGGCGATCCTTGAGGAGGAAGAGGAAAACATGGTCGGTTTGATTATCGTGACTCATGGCCATCTCGGCGAAGAACTTCACAAGTGCGCTGAGGGGATTCTCGGGAAGCAGGAGGGGGTTGTAGCCGTCTCTGTCGACTTTACCAAGTCCGTTGAGACTGCCCGCGGTGAGGTGGAAGCTGCGATCAAGGCAGCGGATCAGGGAAAGGGGGTTGTCGTCATGACCGACATGTTCGGCGGGACACCATCCAATATCAGCCTCTCTTTTCTCGACAATCATGAGACAACCATTGAAGTGCTGACCGGGGTCAATTTGCCCATGGTGATCAAGGGACTTACAGCGCGGAAAGAGCGGTCTTTCGAAGACCTCTGCTCCATGCTCCGTGAATACGGCAAACGGGGCATTATCATTGCGAGCGAGCTTCTCAGAGAGCGGGAGGAACAGCGTTCCTGAAGGTGCTCCAGGGGCGCGCCCTTCCGGTGCGGCGAAGGGGCTTGGCTGGAGAAAGGGATTGATGGGAATTGTACTCTACCGTTTGGATGATCGTCTCATTCACGGACAGGTTGTGGAAGGGTGGTTTCATCATATTCGTCCCGATTTGATCGTTGTTGCGGATGATGCGGCGGCGGCCAACGATTTCCAGAAGAGTCTCATGGAAATGGTTGTTCCCATGGGCATTCGGTCCGAGATCCTGACCATTCGTGAAGCCGTAGAGCGGGCCATGAACGGTGTTTATGGACCGAGCCGGGGCATCATGCTTTTTCGTTTTCCCAAGGATGTTCTCAGTGCCCTTGGGATGGGCCTGACTATGGAACGGCTCAACCTGGGCGGTCTCCATTCGGAAGGCGAGACACGGGTTCTGGGAAAAGGGATCAACGCCTCGACACAGGATCTGAAAGATTTGCAGGAGATTGTGCACCGGGGAGTCAAAGTGGAAATATGCTCCGTCCCCTCGGAGCCGGTTGTTGACTTGCGGCATTTCTTCTAGCGGTCTGCCGGAGAAGGCAGGTGGGACAGCTTGTCCGCCAGGGAGGCTTTGAACAGGCCATGGATATTGTCAAGATTCTGGAAGTTGCCCTGATCGCCGGGATCATTGGTCTTGACCGTCTGGCGGTGGGGCAATTCATGGTTTCCCAGCCGATCGTTGCCGCGCCCCTCGTGGGCTGGCTGTGCGGCAGTTTCCACACGGGGCTTCTGGTCGGCGTGGTTTTTGAGCTCTTCTGGCTGAGAGGCCTGCCGGTGGGGGGCCATGTACCGAAAAATGACACGTTGGCCGCCATTTTGATCGTGGCCCTTGTATTGCTTCCCTTGCCGCACCGGTCTGAACCTGATCCTGCGTATATTGCCTGGACACTCCTCGCCGTGGTGTTGCTTCTCTACCCCATAGGCTTTATGGAACAATGGGTAAGGCAGAAGAACAAGCTGCTCACAGGTGTCGCCGCATCGGCTTCCTCTCCCGAGGTGGGGCTGCTTCGGGCCATAGGGACGGGCCTTTTGATCTTCTTCCTCTATAATTTTCTGGTGGTCTTTTCGCTGCTGGCCGTGCTGCCGCCAATGCTGGGAAGTAGCTTCGCCTGGTTGTCGGAGACCGCCCGGGAGGGGCTGCGCTTTTTTCTGTTTCTCCTCCCGGCCATGGGTGTGGCCGTGCTGCTGACACGGAAGGATCCCACCCGAGGCCGCATTCTTCCAATCGCCGGCATTGCCGTTTCTTTCGTCCTTCTCGTGACCGTGGGCCGGCAGTCTGGGTTTATGGTGGTGCTGCTCAGCGTTGCGGCGCTGGCCACGGTGTTGACGGAACAGCGCCTGAGGGTTGAATAAGGGGCCTTATGGAAAGAAAAAGGCTTGCGCCATCCCGTGTCATGCAGCTCGTCTTCAGAGGGCTTTTCGTTCAGTCGTGCTGGAACTTTGATAATTTCCAGGGGGTCGGTTTCACCTATGCCCTCGATCTCGGTGCCCTTCCTCTGGGGGGCGAAGAAAAAGAGGTGAAAGCCGTTTATGAGCGCCACATGAAGTACTTCAATACGAATCCCTACATGGCTGGACTGATCGTGGGCGGCGTGGTGCGCCTGGAAGAAGAAAGGCTGAAAGGCGGCGCCACCATAGAGCAGATTGAGACCTTCAAGAGAGATCTCATGGCGGCCCTCGGTGCCCTGGGCGATTCCCTGATTTGGGGTACCCTGAGACCCTTTGCGAGCCTCCTGGCGGTCATGGCGGCCCTCATCTTTGAATCTCCGGCACCCCTGGTCTTTCTTCTGATCTACAATGGCTTGACCCTCTGGATTCGCGTGGCGGGTATCAAGAACGGCTACGCCTACGGCTCGGAGATACTCCACTACTTGAAGCACCTCAATCTGCAGAGGCAGATATTCTGGCTGAATGGTTTGATTCTTTTTGCCGTGGGATCCCTCCTCCCCCTGTGGGTCGCCCAGGCGGCGCCTGTGCCGTCGTTCAGTTTCTTCGCCATATGCGGCGCGGTCCTCGGGGTGGTCTACGGCGTCTGGAAGGGCGAACAGATGAGAGTGTCCTATCTGGCCCAGGTATTGATCCTGCTATTGGTGTCCCAGTTGCTCGCCCATGGGGGCTGGGTTTCATTCTAGAAAGGGGCTAGATTCGTGCCATTGGCTCAAGTCGTGATTCAAAACAAGCTGGGGATGCACGCCCGCTCCGCCGCGATGTTCGTCGAGACGGCCAACCGATTCCAGTCGGAAATCCTGGTGAAACGGGACGAGATTGCGGTGAACGGGAAGAGTATTATGGGTATCATGATGCTCGCGGCGGCCAAAGGGGTTGAGTTGTCCGTGCATGCGACCGGATCGGATGAAGCAGAGGCGCTTCAGGCGCTGATTGATCTGGTCAATAACAAGTTCGGGGAGGACTAGGATGGAAAAGTTTCACGGCATCGGGGTCTCGCCGGGCATCGTGATCGGAAAGGTCTACCTCCTGAACCGGGAGAGGATCGTTCCCGAGCTTCGTCAGATTTCGCCGGAAGCGGTGGACGGGGAGATCCAGCGCCTGGAAGAAGCCCTTGCGAAGTCCGTCGAACAGCTTGAAACCGTTAAGAAACACTTTAAAGACAAGATCGGCGAATCCCATAGCTACATTCTTGACAGTCATATCCTCATGCTGAAGGACAAGATGCTCACCGAAGGGGCCAAGGGAGTCATCCGGTCCCGGCAGATCGGGGCCGAAGGTGCCGTGAAAAATATCCTTGATCAGTTTCTGTCCGTTTTCGACGCCATCGAAGATGTTTATCTCAAGGAGCGTAAATCGGACATTGTGCATGTGGGCGACCGGATTCTTCGCAATCTTTCCGGCCACGTTGAAACAAGTCTCGTCGGACTGCAAGAAGATGTTATCGTGGTGGCCCACGACCTGAGCCCCGCCGATACCATGCAGATGGACAGAAAGCACGTGAAAGGCTTTGCCACCGATCTGGGAGGCAAGACCAGTCACACCGTCATCATGGCACGGTCTCTGGAAATTCCCGCCGTCGTCGGCATGGGGCATATTACCGCACGGCTCAAAAGCGGCGATGCGGTCATCCTGGACGGCAACAGCGGCACGGTGATCCTTGATCCGGACAAGGAGACCTTCAACCTCTATCTGGAGAAGCAGCGCCGGTTCATCTATTTTGAGAAGGAACTCCAGAAACTCGCGCCCTTGCCGGCGGAGACATTGGACGGATGCCGGGTCCTGTTGTCGGCCAACATCGAGACCCCTCAGGACGTCTGCGGGGTTCTCGAACACGGCGCCAACGGTGTCGGACTCTACCGTACCGAATTTCTGTTCCTCAACCGACGGGAGCTCCCCGGCGAAGAGGAGCAGTTCAAGGCCTACCGGAGCGCCCTGGAAATGGTTGCCCCGGAGACCGTGATTATCCGTACCCTGGATCTCGGCGGCGAGAAGCTCACGGACCACCTCCCCTATTCCAAAGAAAGCAACCCCTCTCTGGGGCTTCGTGCCATC
>CAYUBU010000224.1:0-8584 GCA_964443105.1 uncultured Nitrospirota bacterium | reverse complement strand
GTGACCAGTTCATAGCACTCTCGCCGATGGGATCTCATTCAGGTTGACGCGGCGGGACCGGTCGTTTTCCAATTTCCCGTCCAGAGAGATGAGGTAGCTGCTCCGCTGCGCCTGGATGTTTTCCAGAAAAGGGCGGATCTGAAAGAGCACCATCCGTCCTTCCAAAAAGCCGAATTCTATGTCCGCGGGGAGCGGGTTGCCATCTGAATCACGGAGCGCCGGGAAGTGCCGGTGGACCGATCGGGCAAGTTCCATAAGCTGTTCGATCTCGTCGGGGCTCAGGAGATATTCCTTGACCTCCGAGGGCATTCCGGCCACACCGCCGCCGGGGAGGAGAACCCGCCTCCGGGGCTCGGAGGCCTGGGCCATCAATCGAATCTCCCCGCTTTCTCCGTGGATGCGAAGTTCTTCCGCTCCCTGTCCTTCCACGGCGCCTCCCACACCCTGGCTCACCGCAACCGAGAGCCATTCAGAGGAACCGCTTTCGAGATCCTGGGTTACCAGCACTCCCGATTTTTCCGCCGGCACACTCTTCAGCAGGAGTACGGACACATAAACGTGCTCCGGCTCTGTCATGTAGGATTGACGCCAGGCATAGGCACGCTCCGTAAAGGGGGAGGCCCAGACCCGGGAGATGGCTTCCAGGATGTTATCAAACCCCACCACATGGGGAACCGTCAGGTTGAGACCGGCCCCGGTGAATTCGGGGAGGTCTTCCAGGTTCGTGTCGCTCCGAACGAACACACCGTAGCTGCCGTCGGGGCCGAAACGTTTTTCCAGTACCTTTCGAAGTTTCCGGCGAAATTTGTCGCCGGGATCCGCCTCCAGGATCATACGCCGCATCTGCTTCAGAAAATCGCCGGTCACCTTCTTCTGTTTCACAGGGTCTGTGTCGAGGCTTCCTATCAGTCTGTACTGGTCCTGCATCCACGCAAAGATCGATGGACCTCCCGCTTCAATCGGTTGATTGAGAAGAGTCCGGAAAACGCCAAAGGGAATCACCAATCCTTGGGTAACGGTCTTGGGAAAACGTTTCTTCAGTTCACCGAGATTGGCCGCCTTCGGTCCTGCAATCCGGCCTGAATCGGAGGCCCGGAGCCGTTTTAGGGGGATGAAGTTCTGTTTTTTAAGGTCCAGTTTATCCAGGTCCGGGTGAATAAGCCCTTCAGGCGGTTTTGCTTCCTGTCCGAAGACCCGATCCCATTCGGCCGAGTCATAGTCGATTTCAACGACGCCCAGGGGGCTGACGGCGAGTACTACGCGCTGCCCCTCTCTCGCTTTGAGTTCCGGCAGAAGACCCTTTCCCACCACGACATTAGGTATCCCCAGATTTCGCGCGAGGAGCTGGACGTGGGAAAGGGCATTCCCCTCACCGGCGGTCATGATTCCCGATACCGGCGGCAGGTCCGCCGTCGTTGCCGGCAGGAGATAAATCCCGTTCTTGTCGAATTGGCTTGCGTCCTGGTGCCTCCCGGCCATTCTCAGAACGCACCGTGCAAGCCCGGCATTCAGACCTCGAAGACCGGTGGCCGCCGGTTGTCCGAAAAAGCGGTGACCGATGCCGAGCTGACTGTCGGCATCAGCAATCAGACTATCGAGCACGGCGCTGCAGAAGAGGAGGGGGCTCCCTCGCAAACGGTCATGAATATAGTTCCGTACCAGTGGTTCGATAGCCGTCAGATGCTCCAGGGCTTCAGTAAAATAAAAACGGAGTCCTGCATCGGCCCAGCTCGGCATCCGGGCAAGGTAGTCCAGTTCCGCCTTGTAGGTGGTTAAAGAAAGAGAGGTTGAACGAAGCCTGCCAAAACTCTCCGCAATAGCCTGCCGCTGACGGGTGGTTATGAGACCGATGCCGAAGAGGGCACGGATCCCGTCCTCGAGGCGCTCCAGTCGCTCCGCTCGGGGGGCCGCGGCCAGGGAGTCAAGGAGCTGGTTTGCGGTCCCGAACATCTCCTCCTCCAGGGTAATGGTCATATCGAGGAGATCGAGCATGAGCTGGGGATTTTTAATTCGGGACAGGTCTGTTCTCAGAAGTTCCAGAAGACCGCTGCTTGCGGCGAGGCGCTTATCCGCCGGGAGGTCGGAACTGAGTTCTTCTCCGGTACTCTTGATGGTTTTGGCGAGATCGGCATCCTGGACCCGATCGGCGAGGACGATAAACCGTGGTCCCGAATGGCCATGCCTGTAGACGGAGTCGATGATGTCGGCCAGCTTCTCATACTCCGGCGCCAGCTCCGGCGGTCCCGACGTTGTTATGTACGCCCGGACGCGGTTTGCGTCGCCGGCCTGGGGTTTGACATGAATCTTGATCCTGAGCTCTTCGAAGCCGTTGTCCTTCTCTGCCAGGGCCCGGGAGAGTTGCCGCATTTCGGTGATGGGAGCGCCGTGGCGGTTATGGGGGATCAGACGAACCGCTTCCCGGAGAAGAATGTAACGCGCCTCCCGCCAGTCGGGATCACCGAGCATGGCGAGGAGCAGTTTCTGCCCCTGGGCTGTTTCGTCCTCCACCTGGAGGGCGCCCCGATAATAATGGGCGCGGCGGAAAATCCAGCCATCGTCGGCGGCAATGAGAAACTGTTCCAAAAGGATCTGTTTGAGCCGGGGGTCGTAGTCTTTCTGCTGAAAGAAGGTCTCCCCATCGATATCGGCAAAGACGTTGGCAATGAAGAATCCCTGGGCCCGGAGATCCTTCACCCGGTCTGTCCACTCCCCATGCTGGACTCCGCCGCCATGGTCGCTGCAGGCATAGGGCTTGGGCGGCAGTATGGCGCCGTCTTTGCAGAACCAGCGGATCCGTTTGAACGGCCCCCGGGGTGATTGCTTCATCTCCTCAATCCAGCCGCGCATCACCAGGAGATCGGGTGACGCGGTTTCCGCCGTCACGGGAGCCGGTACCAGGAGAATCAGAGTCATGAGCAGTGTATAAAAGGTGTGAAGCATCAAGTGTCACCTGCCGGTTGAGTCCGTGTTCCAGAGCCGCCGCAATGTGTTCAAGAGTATACCACAATCACCGCATCACGTGTATCCCGCCGCAAAAATCAGAAATGCCAGGCGGCTTCGATCTGAATATAATCGTCCCGGCGAAGACCAAAGAGCAGATCCCCGGGCGACACGTTTTCGAAAGCACGGGCTTCCACTTCAATGGTGAAGCTCGTGCCGATTCTCCGGCTGGCCTCCAGGGTCCAGAAGCGGGCGTGGTTATCGCGATCGATGATCACACCGAGCAGAACTGCCGTGCTCTGGACATCGTTTAACGTCAGCCGAACTCCCAGCCCCAGATCGTCGTTGAAGGGGGAGGTGGCCTGCTCACCCCGCTCATCATAGGAATACTCTGCAAGTAACCCGAGATCAGAGGGGGTTCCGAGAATCCCCACGAGGGTGTATTCTAGGCCGCCAGTCAAGGCGGTGAAGCGATCCCCCCGAGCTCTCTGGGAGATGGCCTCCAGCTTCCACAGGCAATCGCCCTTGGTGGCCTGAAGGTCGAGACTCGTCTGATCGATGAGATCGTAGTGGGGCACCAACTCGGGATTAGCGGGATCGCTGAAGTCCAGCACGAGCCGCGGTTCCCGGCCGGTACCGGAAAAGTGGGCGACACCCAGGTCCCAGTCGCCCCGGGTGTGAAACCATCGAAGGGCCCAGTCTACGTGCCGCCGTCCCACGCCCGATTCATATTTGGCTCGATCGGTGTCGACAGGAAAAGAAAAGCGGGGTCGGCCATCCTTGCCCGGAAAGGTGCGCTCTCTGAAATAGGGCAAGACAAAGAAGTCGACGACCCCCCAATCCCTTTCAAGAGACAGGTTGATCATCGGCTGGCCTAGTTTTTCTTCTGTGTCGATGTCTTCCACCAGGTCAGTCTGGTTGATGATATCGACGAGATGCTGAAATTCGGTCACGCCCCAGAAAACCTTGCGGAAACCGGCCCGGAGTTCCCAGCGGCCACCGACCTTCGTCCAGGTCAACTCTCGAATGTCTCCATGGGTCCTTTCGTCGTCGTGCTGATCGAGACGGAGGAAAGGGACGAAAGTCATACTCTGTTTGCCCTGATCCCAGACATGATAGAATTCCGGTTCCAAGGCGAAGGAAAGATTCTCTTCGTGCTGGTTCGACGAGAGGGAACTTTGAGGGAAAAAACGGGTTTCCAGCGCAACAGAGCCGGACCACTCGCCACCGTTGGCATCAACGGCAGCAATGAGAAGCGCCAGGATCGACAGGAAGAGAACGGGCTTTCGCGACACTGTGAGGACAGGGACCTGCTTCGCCACGATCATCTTGCCCGCTTCAGGCTGTTGCGGTTGAAGTCATTCTCGTCGAGCCCGGTACGAAACTGATAATTCTTCCAGGTCAAAAGCGTGCTCTTCCCGGTCTGGTGATTCACCATCAACATTTTGTCTGCCCGCCAGAATCGGTCCAGATACTGCGTGTAATCAGAGAAGGTGAGTGTCTTGAGGGAGGCATTCTTTCGATCATAGTATTCGACCTTGATCGGCCGGTATTCAGCCTTGTCTATCCAGACCGTCTGGCGTGTGTAGCCGGAGAAGGGATCGACGGGATCCCGCTCGATGACGAAGCAGTCATGTCCCTCATAGATCTCTTCACGGAGGTACTTGTAGGTATATTTCTCCACCTCCTGGGACGCGATATCCTCGTAGGCGAATTCGCTTCCCATAAAGGGGCCCGACTTGTTCTTTGAGGCGATCCGCTTTACCCGCTTCAGAGCCGGCAGGTAGAGCCACTGATCGTCGGACTCGGTCTTGTGGGAAAAGGTCAGGAGTGCCGTGCCTTTCACGTCGGGGGGCTGTTCGAAAATGGTCAGGCTTTTGTCACCGTCACTAACGACCTCCAGCGTCCGGACACGCATGTAGCGGGTGCTCTCTTCACCCTGGCGGTTCCGAAGGAGCATGGTAAGTTCCGCCGTGAAATCGCTGAAGCCCGTGTCCCGCTTTTCCGCTTCCACGGGAATGGCGAGCCCCTCCTCCTCAGCCGTTTCTCCATGGAGGCCGGCGGGAAGGGTCAGCAGAAGCATGATCAGAACGATTCGTGTCATTTTTTCTCCTCGATTTTCATGAGCAGGGGCGGAAGGAAGAGAAAGTCGACCAGCAGGGCCAGCGCGATGGTAATGGCTGTCAGCAGCCCCATGCCCGAGTTTAATTCAAAGGCCGACAGGGTGAGTACCAGAAAGCCCGCAATCAGAACGACCGAGGTGACCCAGAGAGCCGTGCCGACGGTCGCAAAGGCATAGCGAACAGCATCATGACATCCCAGACCTTGTTCCCGGCGTGCACGAAGATACTTGCTCAGAAAGTGGACTGTGTCATCCACGACAATGCCGAGGGACATACTGGCCACCACCGACAGGGAGAGACCGATTTGTCCCACCACAACAGCCCAGAGGCCGAAGGCCATCCCCGCGGGAACCAGATTGGGGATCATGCTGGTTAAACCGATCTTTGCTGAACGAAGGGCGAAGATCAGGATCAGGGAGATGAGGACCAGGGCGAGCGTGGTTCCCGTGAGCATACTCCGGATATTCCGTTTCCCGATGTGGGAAAACATGACGGCAGGACTGGAACCTTCCACCTGCATGGGAGCCGGGGCGTGGGTCCTCAACCAGGCCCGGGCCCGTTCTTCCAGCTTGAGCAGCCGGCTTGTGGAAAGGCTGTGGAGCGTCACGTTCAGACGGGTCGCCGACTTGGCCACGTTGATCTGGTTGTTCAGATCGAGGCCGTAAGGGAGGGACATCTCGTACAAGAGGAGGTATTGGGCCGCCAGGTCACGCCGCTCTGGGAGGCGGTACCACCGGTCGCTGTCGCCGTGCATATTCTTGTTGAGGCGTTTCATGATGTCCGTGAGGGTGTTGACATGGATCACCTCCGGCTGCTCTCTGAACCATTGCGCGAAGGCGTCCACTGCCGCCTGGAAATCGGGATTGCTGATACCGCCGCTCTCCCCCGACTCAAGAGAATAGTCGATAGAGTAGATCCCGGTCAGATTTTCAGTGGTGAAATCGGTGTCGGTGCGGAAGGGGATGGTTTCGTCGAAGTATTTGACAAATTCGTCGTTCAATTCGTTCCGGGGAATCTGAATGACTGTCAGAACAATGAACAGGGCCATAACCGCAAAGAGCGTCTTGCGGCGGCTAATTACAAACTCCGCCAGCCGTTCCATGGGGTGGCTCCCCCGGTCTTGTTTCTTCCGTATTTTTACGGGAAGCACCATCACCAGAGCGGGGAGAAAGGTGATGGAGAGAAGAAATGCAATCCCTACCCCCATGGCGACGATATTTCCCAGGTCCCGAAAGGGCGGCGCGTCGCTGAAATTCATGCTGAGAAACCCGATGGCCGTGGTCAGGCTGGTGAGGAAAACGGGCTGGAGGTTGACACGGATGCTCTCCACCAGGGCCGCAGCTTTGGCTGCCCCTTTGCGCATGGCCTGGGTGAAAGAGAGGAGAATGTGAACCGAGTCGGCGACAGCCAGGGTCAGGATGATCGTTGGCGCCGTGGATGACGGCGGTGTCAGCGGAATGCTGAGCCACCCGGTGATCCCCAGGGCGGCCAGGATGGAGAGGAGGATGACCAGGACTGTTGCCGCCGTGCAGGTGACGGATCTAAGAAGGAGGCCCAAGGTCACGACGACGACGAGGAACATGAGAGGCACCAGAGTGCCCATATCGTCTTTCGAGGCTTCGGAGAACATGTGGTTCATCATAACCACGCCGGTGAGATAAACCTGGAGTCCGGGGTTCTCCTCCCTGATCCGATCCGCAAGCTGACGGGCGTAAACAACGACTTCCGGAACTTCAGCTTCGGGATGAATTCCCGCCAACTGGATCGTCACATTGACCCCGGTTACATGACCGGTGGGTGAAATCAGGCGATTGCGCAGCAATGGCTCATTGAGGGCGATCTCTTTTTTTCGGGCCACCTCATCCCGGGAGAGCTGGCCGGCGCCGGTGACCAGGTCTTCCACCAGGAGATCGTCGCCCTCGGCGCAGGTGTGCTGAAAATTGGTCACCGAATCGACACGGATGGAGTAGGGAATCTGCCAGGCTGCTTCCGTCAGTTCTTCCACGGCGGACAGGGTCGATGGACTGAAGACGACGCCGTCTTCCGGCGCCAGGACAAAGAGCAAATTGTCGTTTTTCGTGTAGGTGTTCTGAAGCCTTTCGAAGGCCAGCAGCTGGGGATTCTCCTTGCTGAAGAAAACACGGTAATCGGTGGTGAATCGGAGAAACCGGATGCCGCTGGCAGCGGTCCCCACCAACAGAAGCGCCAGTATGATCACCATCCAGCGCCAGCGGATCAATCCTTGTGTGAAAGTCTGTACCATGATCGAGATGTACGACTCCTGCCGGGATGCTCCACTATAGAGACGTAAAACCAACCGTGTTTATTCTGGAACCCATGAGACAAAAGGATACCTTTTCTCACAATCGGTGGATCATACCTGTTTCAAAGCCCTGAGTCGAGGATAAATTCTGCTGACGCGGTGAGGCTTTTCCCCGCAAGAGTACAAGAGTAAGGAATCGCCGCCTGCGGGCCCCGTTCCTAAATGATTTGGGTGGCGGTTAGCCCTTGCTTTTCCAAACGATTCGCCTTTCTCCAAGTCCTCTGCGGTGAAAGGCTATTCGCTGTTCACAAGGATCCGTCTTTCTTTGTGCCCTTTGTGCCTTCGTGGTGCAACGGTTTTCGCTGTTTATCAGTGGTTGTTTTTCTCTGCGCCCTCGAGCGAGCACAGCGAGCGGGCGGTGAGATGGTTTCGCCTTTGGGGTCAAACAAAACGGACAGGCAACGGCGGAGCGAGTCCCCTTTTTCTCCGGTGAAATAGTTCTTGTTTTTCGCTGTGCCCTCTGTGCCTCTAGTGAGCGAAGCGAACGGGTGGTGAAACCGTTTTTGACTCTTAGAATGACTTGCCTTTCCCCAGATTTGCCTTTCCTTTGCGTTCTTGGCGTCTTTGCGGTGAAATAGTTTTTGCCTTTCTCTGCGTCCTCTGCGCCCTCGAGCGAGCACAGCGAGCGGGCGGTGAGATGGTTTCGCCTTTGGGGTCAGGCAAAACGGACAGGCACCTGCGGAGCCAGTCCCCTTTTTCTCCGGTGAAATAGTTCTTGTCTTTCTCTGTGCCCTCTGTGCCTCTAGTGAGCGCAGCGAACGGGTGGTGAAACCGTTCTTGACTCTTAGAATGACTTGCCTTTCCCAAGATTTGCCTTTCCTTTGCGTCCTCTGCGCCCTCGAGCGAGCACAGCGAGCGGGCGGTGAGATGGTTTCGCCTTTCGGTTCAAGCAAAACGGACAATCAACGGCGGAGCCAGTCCCCTTTTTCACAGTTCCCAGAAGCACCTTTTTTTTATTCCCCGGATCTGGTAAGATCCAGCGGATTTAAGAACCTTCAGCAGGCAATGGAGACAATCGATGGTTCGGGCAGGTCAGACGTACTGGGGCAAAAAGGATCTCGAATCTTTCGAGGAAGATCGGCTGGCGGTGTGCGCCATGAAGAGCCGTCTTGCCAAACGGCGGACCAGGATACCCCGGGAAGGGCGGAGCCAGGACTACCGGACCGAATTCCAGCGGGACCGGGATCGCATTCTTCAT
>CAYUBU010000223.1:0-5508 GCA_964443105.1 uncultured Nitrospirota bacterium | reverse complement strand
CCCAGACCGGGAGGGCCAGCATCACCAGAGCGCATAGAAGCGGTACGATCAGTCGCAGACCCATCACGGCGGACTATTGTGAGGTTCATTCCTCTTCGGAGTGATTCCGTACTTCTTCAGTTTCTCGTAAAGATTGGGTCGCGGAATCTTTGCTTCCCGGGCGGCCCGGGAGACTACTCCATTGAATCGTTCCAGAAGTTCTTCGATATAGTTTCGCTCAAAGCTCTCTTTCGCTTGCTTAAAGGGGAGAAAGGATTCTTCTGCGTTCTTAACCTTGGCTCCCGCTTCTGCCAGCAGTTCACGGGGTAATGCTTCGAGCTTCAGTTCAGGCCCCTCGGACATGAGAACCGCACGCTCCACGAAGTTCTCCAGTTCCCGGATATTTCCGGGCCACCGATACCCCATAAAAAAGCTCATCAGGTCAGGTGCTACTTTCTGGACCGCCTTGCCGAACTCGCCATTGTACCTTTTGACAAAATGGTTAAGCAGGAGCGGAATGTCGTCCCGCCGGTCCCGCAAGGGAGGAACATGAATGGTAAACACATTGATGCGGTAGAAGAGATCTTCCCGGAATCGACCGGCCTCCACCTCCTCTTTCAAGTTCTTGTTGGTGGCGGAGAGAATCCGCACATCCACAGGAAAGGCTTTCCGCCCGCCCACTGTGAGGATCTCCTTGTCCTGGAGAACCCTGAGAAGCTTGACCTGAAGGGAAGGGACCATTTCGCCGATTTCATCGAGGAAAAGGGTCCCCTGGTCGGCCACCTTGAAGAACCCGGCCTTAGCGACATTGGCCCCCGTGAAGGCCCCTTTCTCGTAACCGAAAAGCTCGCTCTCCAGTAGGTTTTCCGGCAAAGCGCCGCAGTTGATCGACAAGAAGGGCTTCTCCACCCGGTTGCTCATATTCTTGAGCTGCCGGGCAACCAGTTCCTTGCCCGTACCGCTTTCACCCTGGATGAGGACCGTGGCGTCGGTGGGAGCCACTTTTTCTATCAGGTGAAAAACCTCCTTCATCCGGGGTGAGACCCCGATGATCTGGGAACGCTTTTCCACATCACTCAACCGTCGCTTGAGCTGGATGTTCTCATCCACAAGCTGTTTATGTTCCAGCGCGTTCTTGACGGTAATCTCGATCACATCGGGATCGAAAGGTTTTGTAATGTAATCGTAAGCCCCGGCCTTGATCGCCTCCACGGCCGTATCAATGGTGGCATAGGCCGTTACCATCACCACGGGAACATGGGGTTCCCGTTTTTTCACCTCCCGGAGCAGGGCAAGACCGTCCATGCCGGGCATACTAAAGTCGGTAACCACCAGGTGGAACCGCCCCTGCTCGAAGGCAGCCAATCCTTCGTGGCCGTTCTTCGCCAGGTGCACCTTGTAACCCAGATCCTCCAGGAGCCGCTGAAGCATCTCCCGCATGGGAAGTTCATCGTCTACAACCAGAATTTGCGAATCCATAAAAATACCCGGGGCGAAATTACTGTTTGGCAACCTTGGGAACGCTGTCGTGACAATTGGTGCAGACCGACGTATTGATCACCATCTGGCGATGACCGCCGAAGCTGTGACACTGGTTGCAGTGATATTCGAACTGCACATGGAGCGCGTGAGAGAAGAAACCGGGGGACGGCTCCTGGGTAAACTGATCATAGATGTGGCACTTGAAGCAGGGAAGATCCTTGATCACGTTCCCCGTCGCCCCTTGCGTTCCCATTTCGCCAGCCTTCTCCTTACCATCAGCCTGGGCGAAAAGATCCAGGATCGACAGGGTTGACTTCTGCCACGACCAGGCAATGACAATGCCGAAGAGAACGATAAAAATCAGGTTCTTGATATTCATAGATCCTCCTCAGCTCTCGGCCTCATGTTTCTTTCCGTCTTCCACCTGCGCGGCAGCCTCGGGAAAGAGGCGCTTGAACTCAAGGGGATGCTTCTCTTCAAGCTCTTCCACAGGAAGCTTCCCGGTGATCCAGACCCAACTCATGGGGAAGACGTCGGGCCTCAGATGCTCGTTGTAGAAGTGCCAGAAAAGGATGAAGATAATAGCCAGTAGTGCTTCGTCACTGTGCATGATGTAGACCAGCTCCCAGATCCAGTTGGTGGTCCATTGGGGAAAGATGAGAGCCGCCTTGGTCGGGAAAGTCAGTGCCAGACCCGAACTGCCGATGATAAAGACGCCCCAGAATACGGCCCAGTAGTCAAATTTCTGGAGGTAGGTGAACTTTCGGAACTGGGGTTTCTCCTTGGACAACCCGAGAAAGTAAAGGATATTCTGATAGGCGTCGGTAACATCCTTCCAGACCGGGATGATATCCCAGCGAAGTTTTCCTTTGCTGAAACGATAGAGCAGGTAGCACACGTGATAGATGGAATCGAGAAGCATGACAATACCCGCCGTACGGTGCACCAGGCCCGCCGACTTCGTGCCGCCCCAGAACTGGATCCACGACTTGGAGGTTTCCACCTCGGAGAACTTCAGGGCCCACCCTGTAAAGAAGAGAACGAGGAAAGAGGACAGCATGAGGACGTGCTGAATCCGGTAGTGAATGTTGAATCGTTCCACCTCTTCCGGCAGCCCCTCGCCTGCGGGCATACTCTGATCGTGGACTTCCGGCAGTGCACCTGCCGCAGGCATACTCGATTCTTTACCGTTCATGGCTACTTACCCTCCTTCGAGTCGTCACTGTTGTGCGGATCAGTGCGAATATGTCCAAGAGAATGTGTAGGGCACATCCTGAGATTACGGTAAAGGTCAACAGGATCAATACCTTCTCCGCGTAAAAGGGGATGGGGTTGTCCTTGCCCAGAGGCTTGTGGGTAATGGCGGCCACAAACTTGGTATTGGCGCCGGCATGGCATTGGCCGCAGAGTGTAATTTTGTTCTCTCCGTACACCATGGCCGCCGGATCTTTGTCACTGCGGATATCATGGGCGCCGTGACAGGTGGTGCAGACGGGAAGGTTTTTCCCACCCAGGTGGTATTTCTTGCCGTGAAAACTCTCGTTGTACCGCTCGATGATCTTGGTGCTGAAACCATATTTCAGAGAAACACTCTTCTTTTCGTGGCACTTTCCGCAGGTATGAACAATCCGATCATAGGCCACGGCCGACCCGACACCCTCCCCGTGTTCCCCTCCGTGACCATTCCCGACGGCTTGGCTCACAGCAACGATTTCGTGGGGTGATCCGTGGCAGTCGACGCAGAGGGCCCCGTCGGTCTCACCCTTCTCGAAAATATTTTTACCATGGACGCTCTCTCTCACCTCAAGATAGATCTCTTCGTGGCACTGGGTACAGGCGGCCTGGGCGATGGGATCGACAGGGCTCTTGTTCCCGATGCCCCGGGCGATCTGGGCAATGGATTCATCCACCTCACCGTCGGTCCCGGTATGGGGATTGTCCTGATACTTGAGATGACAGAAGGTACACTCCAGGTCACCATGAACAGAGGCGGTGTATTTCTCCCCGTCCACATGGAGACTGGTTGTAACGCCCTGCTGGGTCACGTAAGTCCCCTTCAGTTCTCCGTGACAGATCAAACAGGAGAGGTTGTCGGCGTAGATGTCACCCAGGGGAATGAAAACATAAAACAGAAGCAACACAAATGGCAGAACAAGAGTCCTCGGTCTCACGATCCCCCCCTTTCTCAATAAATGGGTCCCAAGATAAGCAAACACTATTATAATATTCGTATAGCAACATGTGTGCCAACGATGGGGCAATAGTCTAAGCTGTTGTTATATATAGATTTTAAGACGGGTTAAGATCTGCCCTCACAACCGGCATGTAGCCTTTTTGTTACACTCCAAGGGGTTGATTTCATGGCATACTCTCAAAACTGCGTGATTTCAACGTGTTACATAATTGTGACATTTTTACTCACTTGTAATGAAATTGTTACAAAAAGGCCCGCAGGGTTCCTGCACCCCTGCGGGCCTGTCCTATTGATTTTAAGGTAACGAGCTGACTACCGGTGATTGCCGGCCATTTTCTCCTCGGCAGCAGGCTCCTTCAGGGAGCTGAAGGCGTTGACGATCACGCCGGCCGCTGTCCCGGCTATGGAACCGAGAACGAGACTCAGAGCGCCCAGGCAGCACATCCCCAGGAGGATTCCCAGAACCACCACCACCCGCAGAAGCAGCGTGAACTCCACGGGTCCGCCCATGAGCTTGCTGAGGAGCATCACGGTCCCGGCGCCTCCGAAATGAAAGGCCGGAACAATACCGAAGACCAAGAAAACGATGCCGCCCAACACCGCACCGACCTTCATGCTTGTCTTGACCACATTGGCTCTCTTTGCGTTCATGGTGATTCCCTCCCTGACCAATTCGGAGATTCCGCCTCTCCTACCTTCGCGCCAATTTCTTTTACTCCAGTATAAAGCAAGAGTTGTGCCAAGGTGATCTGTGACGCCGTAACCGATTGTAAAATATAAATTATATTACAGAAAACACCGTCTGCCGACTTGTCGCCGAATCGGAAAAGTGTCCTAAAAGCATAACAACCGCGGTAACCATGCCAAGAAAAGCGGCGCAAAAACAGATGGTTAAACACTTTAACAAAAAGACGACACCTTGCCGCCATTGGCAATCCACCGCTTCGGGGCAGCCCCCACCCTCCCGTTCGGACCTATGCCGGGGCAATCAGGCCGCGACCCCGAAAAGGAGCGCACCATCGGCTGAGCCGCCAACACCCAGAAGAAACCGTATTGTCTTGGCCCATCGGCTCTGTTAGAATCGGACCATGAAGAGAAGGACGCACGGAAGCGACGACGGATCCATCGCCGAAGTGGTGGTGCCCGGTGTCAACAAGATCTTCCATTACACCATACCCGACGCCGATTTGAGCGCCGTGGAGGCGGGCATCAGGGTCTCGGTTCCACTGGGACACCGCAGTGCCACGGGATATGTGGTAGGCCGGGTCAGCCGCAGTGATTACCCCCAGCTCAAATCGATCAGCGCCATCCTTGACGCCGCCCCCCTCCTCTCCCCGGAGATGCTGGATCTCACCCGCTGGATCGCCGACTATTACTTCGCCCCCTGGGGAAGTGTTATCCGAACGGTCCTTCCCGGCGGTTTCAACAAAGTCAGAAAGAAGACCGAAAGGGTCTACGGGCTGAAAGACGATGGGGAAAAGCTCGGGGATCGGCTTCGGGAACTGACCCGGCGGGCGCCTGCCCAGGCGAAGGTCATCGGCCATTTTCTCACAGATCCGGCGCCCTTAACCGGCAGGGAGTTGGAAGAACGAACCGGCGCCGGGCCCGGCGTACTCCGGAGCCTCATGGACAAGGGGATTCTGGTCAGAACAGAAAGGGCGGTCAACCGATCTCCCTTTGCCGGAAAGACCTACGGCAGAACCGATGCCCCGGTGTTGGCGCCGGAACAGCAGCGTGCGGTCGAGTCGATCACATCGGCCATGGAAGAAGGAGGCTTTGAAACCTTTCTGCTCCACGGGGTTACGGGAAGCGGGAAAACCGAAATCTATCTTAGAGCCATTGAAAAAGCCCTG